>CAYFWL010000023.1:0-20202 GCA_964346845.1 uncultured Eggerthellaceae bacterium
TCGCAAAAAGTCGAGTTTTGGGTAATCGAACCGCGATTCCGCATCGTTTCGGGGGTTAAGACCGACGAATATCGACTATTTTTACCCCTCGTGCCCGATTTTTCGTTTCTCTTTTACCCAAAACTCGACTTTTTGCGACCGTTTCGGGATTTTGGGACAGGCAAGGCCGATCGTATAGATCGACCTCCCCAAGAGGTAGTCGCCGCAAATGCGCGAATCCAGAAAATGAGGGTATGAGATGAAATGCCCTAACTTTTTTTGTCCCCTAGCCTGAAAATAATCCCCCATCCGCAGCGCGGGAGTCTCGGAGTTGCCCGCGCTTCGCGCACGGGGCGGGCTCGCGAGCCCTGAAAGAAAGACCGGCGGTTCACCACCGCCGGGCCCAAGATCGAAAACCTTTTTTGTACGCTCCTACGCTTGAGCGTTGTTTTGCCTCTTGGCCAAAATGAACTGCGCGCCAACAACGAGCGCGATGACCGCGAATCCTCCCAGGTCGGTCAACACGCCAGGAATCATCATGCACAGGCCAGCGGCGATAACCACCAGGCGAAACGCTAGCGGAATCTTCTTAAACAGATGCCCATTAAGACCCGTGGACACACCGAACAGACCAATAAGGGCAGTAACCACCATCAACGCGATACTCAAAGCAGTAGCATCACCTTCCAAAACCATGACGGGGTTAAAGGCCAGGATGTAAGGGACGATGAAGGCGGCAATGGCAAGCTTGGTAGCGTTGACGGCGGTCTTCATCGGGTTGGAGCGGGCAATAGCACTGCCTGCGTAAGCCGCCAGGGCGACCGGTGGCGTAATATCTGCCACGATACCGAAGTAGAACACAAAGAAATGCGCGCAGACAGCCGGAACACCCAGTTGGATCAGAATAGGAGCACAGGTGGAAGCCATGATGCAGTAGTTGGCAGTCGTGGGAACACCCATACCCAGGACAATGCAACACAGCATGGTAAGCACCAATCCGATGATGGTAGCGTCACCAGCCACGGCAACGATAGCGTTAATCATAGTGGACGCCAAGCCGGTAACGGTAATGCAGCCAGCGATCAGACCAGCCATAGCACATGCAACAGCCACCGAAATAACGCTCTTCGCGCCCGCCTGCAAAGATTCATACAGCATAGCGCCCGCAACCAGGATGGTCTCCTTGAAAACAGAGCCCAGCGTCTGACCCTCTTCGCGCTGGCTCAAATTGGTCAAAAAGAAATTGATGCAACCAATGACAAAAGCACCCACGATAGAGATAGCGGCAGAAACAGCCATGGTACGCGCGCCAGTAGAAACCAACCACACCAAAAGCACCAAGGGAAGAATCAGATAACAGTTCTTGGCCAGGTAGGACCACTTGGGCAAATCAGCCACAGGAACACCCTTCAAGCCGAGCTTCTTTGCCTCCAGATGCACGGTGATAAAGATACCGGCAAAATACAACAAAGCCGGCAGCAAAGCCTTGGTAGCAACCTCAATGTAGGGAATGCCCATGTACTCAGCCATAAGGAAGGCAGCCGCACCCATAATAGGAGGCATGATCTGGCCTCCCGTGGAGGAAGCCGCTTCCACCGCACCAGCAAATTCGGGTCTATAGCCCGTCTTCTTCATCATGGGAATCGTCACCGAGCCCGTCGTAACAGTATTGCCCACCGAAGAGCCAGAAACCATACCGCACAGCGCTGAAGACATAACATCAACCTTGGCAGCACCGCCCGAAGACCAGCCGGCCACGCGATTTGCAAAAGAAATGAAGAATCCCGCGATACCCGTACGTTCCAGGAATGCGCCGAAAATGATGAACAGAACGATATAGGTGTAGCACACGCTGATGGGCGTGCCGATAATGCCACTCGTCGTGTAAAACAGCTTGAATATAATCAAACGAGCCGTCAGGTATATATCGTGAACCTGGTCATAACGCCATACCAGCGCGTAGATGAGCAGGCAGGCCACGACCACCAAAATAGGCACGCCCACGCTCCGGCGGCACAAATCGGCCACCACGATAATACCCACAATACCCAAAGCCACATGTAAAGGTTCAATACGACTGGTCAACATGATGATGTCATAGGCATTGAAGGCGAAGTACAAGAAGGAACCCGCCCCGGCAGCCATGAGCACAATATCGTACCAGGGCACGAAATTCACCCGCACGCGCCCGTTTTTGCGCGCAGGATATATCAAATAGCCGATGATGATGACACATGCCAAGAAACGCGCCAGCTTCGTTTCAGGCAATTCCGTAGAAAGCAGCGTCATACCAATGCAGTACAGGCTGAACAGAGCCATCAACGCGGAGATAAGCGTCTTGGGAACACCCTCCCATACGCGCGTATTCGATTCACGATCGTATTTGCGCATAACCGCATCAACGTCGGTCTCCACCTCAACATCAGCTGCTTTTTGGGCAAGAGCCTCTTCGGTCGCCTTGGTTTCAACATCTCCTTGGTTCTTCTTAAAAAACATGTAGGTTTTCCTCTCAGATTCGGGAGACCTGCTGTCTCAAGAAATACAAAAGCCCGCAGCTCTTAAAGGAGCGGGGTATTTGTTGAGACAACAGGTCGCGACGAAAAATGTCCGTCGCGACCCCTACGCTTTGAATCGTGCAAAAAGCTTTCGCCAGTTGTCGCCCTATTACTTAGTAGAAACGGTCTTACCCTTTTCTGCGTAGTACTTAGCAGCACCCGGATGATACGGAACGTTGGTGATAGAAGTTGCCTTATCGACGCTCATCTCGCTGAATTTGACATTGGATTCTGCCATAACGCTCAGATTCTCGAACAAATCGGCGGTAAAGGCGTAGATAGCCGCTTCGGAAACACCGTTTTCGGCGATGATGACAGCCTGAACAGAAACGGTAGTCACATCAGCATCGATGCCCTTATAGGTGCCACCCTTGATAACAGACTTGCTGTAGTAGGGAGACGTCTTCATCAGCGATGCAACGTGCTCGTCATCCAAGGCGACCAGATAGGCCTGCTTGGAAGTGGACAGCTGCGTAATAGCGGTGGTCGGAGCACCTGCAACGATGAATGCAGCGTCAATCTGACCATTCTGCAGGGCATCGGCGGAGTCGCCGAAGGACTGGTACGTCGGGGTGATGTCGGCTTCAGTCAGACCGTAGGCACCCAGCACGTCGATGGCATTGAAGTAAACGCCCGAACCAGCAGCACCGATGGACACGTTCTTACCCTTGAGGTCGGCAACGGTCTTGATGCTGGGGTCACAGGTAACAATCTGAACAGTCTCGTCGTACAGCGCGCCGACGATGCTGAAATCCTTGATGGCGGTGTCGAAGAGATTGGTGCCTTCATACGCATAGGACAAAACGTCGGACTGACAGAATGCCAGCTGGGCCTCTTTGTCCTCCAAAGCAATAACGTTAGCCTTAGAGCCAGCACCCGAAAGGCTGGTGACCTTGATCTTTTGGTTGTTGGATACGTCCTGAGCAATGATGCCGCCAACGGCATAGTAGGTGCCGGATTCGCCGCCGGTCACGAAGTTCAGGCTGGAGTTATCGCCCAAGTCCTTGTAGCTGGTGCCTGCGCTAGCAGATGCGCTAGCAGAAGCAGAAGCGGACGCAGACGCGCTGGAACTGGAGCTGGCGCAGCCAGCAAGAGCCACAACCATCAGAGCTGCAGCAGCCACTGCAATAAGCCTCTTCTTCATGTGCTTCCTCCTTCTTTCTTTTTTGCATCTTGAATGTTTTCCCTTTTTAACATTCATCATCGATGTATGCCTTGCATGAAGGCATCTCCCAAAGGGTTACCCCCGTGCAAATTATACGGGTAAATGCTTCTGCGGGCTGAAGCGTTTCGGTAAAAAGAAATCAAATTGGCGAGCCTTTACAGGATATGGCCCAGAAAGTCCTTGGTTCGATCGGATTTCGGATGGTCGAATACCTCTTCTGGCGTGCCCTGCTCCACAATGACACCGCCATCCATAAACACCACCCGATCAGCCACATCTCGTGCAAAGCCCATCTCATGGGTAACAACGATCATGGTCATGCCGTTACGTGCCATCTCCTTCATGACAGCCAAGACATCGCGCACCAGCTCAGGGTCGAGCGCGCTGGTCGCTTCGTCAAAGAGCATCACATGGGGATCCATCGCCAACGCACGCGCAATCGCCACGCGCTGCTGCTGACCTCCCGAAAGCTGGCTGGGCTTGTAGTCAACGCGGTCAGCCAGGCCAACTTTGCTGAGCTGCTCCACGGCTATGTGCTCCGCCTCTTCCTTATTGCGCTTGAGCACCTTCTGTTGAGCAAGTATGACATTTTTCTTGGCACTTAGGTGGGGAAACAGATTGAAGCTCTGAAACACCATGCCCAGCTTGGCGCGTACCGCATTGATATCGGTATCCCGCGCCGTGATTTCGGTGCCCTCGAAGAAGATCTTGCCCCCCGTGGGCTCCTCTAAGCGGTTGATGCAACGGAGCATCGTAGACTTTCCCGAACCAGAAGGACCGAGCACAACAACGACCTCGCCGCGATGAACATCCAGGTCAACAGCTTTGAGAACGTGCAAATCACCAAAGCTTTTCTGCAAGCCCTGGATGCTGACGACCACCTCTTTCCCCACGTGGTGAAGGCGGGGAGCCTCTCCTTCAGAAGCCATCGCTTCCCCCTTCTGAAGATCGCTCATCGCGCACCTCCCTCTTTCGTCACCGGTATACCCATCGACGCCTGTTCGGCAGCGAAGGCCATCTCAGCCGTTTCGGGACTGCCGGGAGAAACGTTGATTTTCTTGCCGAAGCGTCTCTTTTTCGAAGCAGTGCCGCTACCGGTACCGCCATCGTTGCCAGCCAGCTTGGCCTCCAGCTTGCCCACAAATTTCGCCAGAGGCAACGTGACGACCAGGTAGAACAGCGCTGCCACGATATAAGGCGTAATGGAGCCTGTGGAGGCCACGATGCTCTTGGAGTACTGAACCACCTCCATGATACCTACGGCAGCCAGCAGGGAGGTGTCTTTGTAGAGCAGGATAAATTCGCTGGTCATCGTGGGGATCACACGACGTATGGTCTGCGGGATGATGACAAATACCATGGTCTGGGCGGCGTTCATACCCAAGGAACGGGAAGCCTCCGCTTGGCCTTTAGGAATGGACTGAATGCCCGCGCGGAAGATTTCGCACAAATAGGCAGCGGAGTTCATGAACAGAACCATAACCCCTAAGGGGAAATTGGGAATATTGATACCCGCCAAGGGCAGACCGAAGAAGGCCACGTAAATCTGCAGGAACAGCGGTGTTCCGCGAACAATGTTCACGTACAGGCTGCCGATACCCCGCAAAAGAGCAAACTTCGACATGCGCATCAGCGCCAGCAAAAGACCGAGAGGAATAGCACAGGGAAAGGCGCATACAACCACGCCTAAGGCCATAAGGAAACCGTTGAATACCACGGGAATCGAGCGGACCATCAGGGCGGGATTCAAAAAAAGCTTTAAAAACTTATTCTCGCACCAGACCTTGAACCAGTCAGTTGCCTCGATACTTTCGGCAATCTGCTCAGAGAGGGTCATCTCGGTGACGTTGATGACCGGAATATCCGTCATCTCGTGGACCGCGCCCGCAGCAGTATAGGTGCCCGTTATCTGCAGGGCGCCACCCGCGGCGGGAAACACCACTTCGTACACTTCCAGGCGATAGTAATCACCCACCAAGCCCTCGGTGCTAAAAACAGCTGTCAGCGTTTGGCCTTCTTTGGAAATCTGCGCGTCCTTCAAAACAGCTACGCGCTCAGAGCCTCCCTCCTTGAGAAGGGTCACGCGCGCATCTTCCGTACCGAAGGTCGTTCCCTGAGGAAAGGTCAACGTAATCTGGGAAAGGCTCTCCCCTTCCGAGGCTTTGCCTTCCCAGGTAATGCGCGTCTCCTTGTTACCCATCACCTCGGCACCGGAGTCGCTGTTGGTTTTTGCAGTGGTTTTCACAGTATCGAGGGCGAATGCCTGAAGAGGAGCGCCCAACGTGCAGACAAGCGCAACCAGTACAGCAAGAGCAGCAAACGCCCCTCGGACGCCTCTCGCTTGTTGCAGTACTGAGGTAGTGTGAGTCATACGAATATTCCTTTGGTTCTTAAAAAAGCAAGCCCTGTTTGAACGCCTGCTTGACGAGAGACCTCGCCAAGCAGGAAAACGCTATCTTAGAGCCACTTGCTCGAAAGAGCAGCAATAACGCCCTCGGCGCTCAGTTCATCCAGAGCCTTATTGATCGCTTCAAGCAGCTGCGGGTTGCTCTTGGCAACAGCAATACCATACTCTTCGCCCGTGGCATAGTTGGCAACAATAGCGGCATCGGTATAGGAAGCCTTCACCATAGAAGCAACAACAGCAGCATTCGTGCAGACGGCATCGACCTTGCCAGCAGCCATAGCGGCAAAGCAGTCGTTTGAGTTTGTGAAAGCAACAGCCTGGGCGTTTGCATAGTTTTCCTGAATATACGATTCGCCGGTCGTACCGCTCTGGACGGCAATCTTGATGCCGTCAGCCGTTAAGGCGTCGGCTGATGTAAAGTCGCCGTTTTTCATGGTCGCAATAGCTAAGTCGTCGATGAAGTAAGACTGTGAAAAATCAACCAGTTTGGCACGCTCGGGATCGATGGAGAAGCCAGAAATGCCGCAGTCAATTTGAGTTCCCGCGTCAACGGCGGTGAGGATAGCATCGAAGTTCAGCGAAGCAAACTCAACCTTCACTCCCAATTTTTCACCCAGAGCTGCAGCCAGGTCGGGCTCAAAGCCCACAATCTGGCCGTCCTCCAAGTTCTCGAAAGGCGGGTAGTCGGGCGAAATACCTACGGTGAGAGTTCCTTCTTTAACCAGCTTGTAGGCAGACGAGCTTCCCGATGCAGAAGCAGATGCCTGAGCTGAAGCGCTGCTGGAGCTCGCAGAAGAAGTGCATCCGGCCAGAGCAACGACCATCACGGCAGCCGCTGCAAGTGCAATCAGTTTCTTTTTCATTGGTTCCTCTTTTCAGATTTATTGCGCAAACCCCCTGTTCGCGCAACATGAGAACTGTAATTTTATTGCGTCTATGCTGATAAATCAAATATCTGGCAAAAATATTCATTTTTTTAGATAAAACAGTTACTTTTATGCAGAATTAGACGTTTGGTCGCCCTGAAAACCTTGCCTCTCACGCAAAAAGACGGCCGCTTTCAAACGACCGTCATCGTGAAGTTTATGAAAGATTTTGAAGCGACTCGCTCAGGGTGTCGCTTTTCACAACCACCCCGCGCTGCCTTAATCGAACGAATCTAAAGCTTCAGATCCCACTTCTCCAACAAAGCATCCACGGTGCCCTCTTGGGTGAGCTCTTCCAAAGCGGCGTTGACCTTCTGCAACAAAACTGGGTTGTCCTTAGAAATGACCAAGGCATAATCTTCGCCCGAAGAGATTTTCTTCACCGTAGCGCAATCGGTGTAGGATCCACTCAGCATGGCGCCCACAACCGAAATATTCGTGCAAGCTGCATCGACTTTGCCCGCAGAGAGCGCGGCGAAGATATCGTTCGAGCTGGAGTACGCTGTAACCTGAGCCTTGGGGTAGTTTTCCTTCATGGCAGATTCGCCCGTCGTACCGCTCTGAACGGCAATCCTGATACCTTCCGCGTTCAGAGATTCCTCGCTCGTGAACGAACCGTCCTTCAATGTGGCAACGGCCAAATCGTCAGTGTAAAAAGAGTTGGTAAAGTCAATCTCCTTGGCGCGCTCCGGCGTGATGGAAAAACCGCTCATACCCACGTCAATCTGGGTTCCTGCTTCCACAGCAGCGATAATACTGTCAAAGTTCATGGACTGGTATGCAACTTTCAAGCCGGTCTTCTCAGCGATGGCATTCACCAGATCAACCTCGAAACCCACAATTTCGCCTCCTTCCAGATTCTCGAAGGGAGGGTAGTCCGGAGAGGTTCCCACAGTCAGGGTGCCTTCGGTAACCAGCTTCATGTCAGAAGGCGCGGAAACGCTGCTTGAACCCGAACCACCTGAAGCGCCCGTACTGCTGGTGGCACCCGAGCCACCCGTGCAACCAACCAGCGCAAGCGCCAACACCGCCACTGCAGCAAAGGCGAATACTTTCTTCTTCATACGTCTGTCTCTCCTTAATAGAATCTGCCGTTTCGTTAAATCCTTTTTGGTAAGAGCGACTATACGTCAAGGGATACCACATGACAAGAATAATTTAATAATTTTGCATTTTTATGCACTATTTTTATGTATGAACGGTATTTTTTGCATTTTCTAGTAATTTTAAATCACTTTTATTCGATTGATTTTGCCTGGTTCCAAAGCTGAAGAAGCTCCTCTTTGGACAGATCATCCAGAAGGCGAGCGCCCCGTGCAGCATCCTGCTCCATACGGGACCAGCGCTGACGGAACTTCATGCAGCTCGCCCTCAGAGCGCTTTCAGCGTCAAGCCCCATCTTTCGACCCAGATTGACCAGCGTGAACAGCGCATCCCCCAACTCCAGCTGGGCAGCCTCATAAGCAGCAGGATCCGCTTCAGCATCGATGCGACCCCTTCCATCCTGAGGAGCCTGGGCATAAGCCTCCGCAAGCTCGACTGACTCTTCGCGCAGCTTATCCCATACCTCATCGAGCGTGTCCCATTCAAAACCTGCGGAAACTGCCTTCTTGGAAATCTTCTGCGCCTGCATCAGCGCGGGAAACCCCACGGGAACCTGGTCGAGCAGGCTTTGGGGAGCATCGTCTTGCCCTGCTGCTGTACGCTCCTGGGCCTTCACCTGATCCCATACATCGTAGACCTGATGGGCGCTTACCACCTCTACCTGACCAAACACGTGAGGATGCCGGCGAACCATCTTAGCATTCACCTCGGCGCATACATCATCGATGGTAAATTCTCCCGCATCGGCGGCTATCTGAGCTTGCAGCACCACCTGCAAGAGCACATCTCCAAGCTCTTCGCGCAGGTGAGCTATGTCATCTTGCTCTATGGCATCCACTGCCTCATAGGCCTCTTCCAGCATATTTTTGGAAATGCTCGAATGAGTTTGAGCTTGGTCCCAGGGGCATCCCTCGGGAGAACGTAGAGCGCCAATAGTGCTCACAAATTCATCGAAGGCAGGATGATGTTTTTGAGGTTGAGCATACATGAGAGAAGTCCTTTCCGTACACGGGAGCCACTAGTCCCGATGCTTGCTTAAGCCAGCGCTGGATCAAGCAAGCTCATAAAAGGCAACAGCGCTTGCTGCAGCCACATTGAGAGAATCCACCTGGTGATGCATGGGAATACGCACCGTGAAATCGCAGGCCGCGATGGTCTCGGAGCGCAAACCATCGCCTTCGGTTCCCAGCACCACCGCCAGCTTATCACAGGCGGCAAGCCGAGGGTCTTTCAGGGTGATGGAATCATCGCGTAACGCCAGCGCGACAGTTTGAAATCCCAGTTCATGCAGGTGTCTTATACCTCCTTCGGGCCAATCGTCAATACGCGTCCAGGGAATCTGAAATACCGTTCCCATCGAACAGCGCACTGCACGACGGTACAAAGGGTCATAGCATTCGGGGGTCACCAGCACAGCATCCATACCCAGCGCTGCCGCCGAGCGTATGATGGCACCCACATTGGTGTGGTTCGTGATATTTTCCAGGACGGCAATGCGATGCGCTCCCGCCAGCACTTCTTCCACCGTGCGCAAACGGGGACGTTTGAAAGCAGCCAAGGCTCCTCGCGTCAGCTCGTAGCCGATAAGCTTCTCGATTTCCTCATGAGGAAGCACGAATACAGGAATAGCGGGATCCTGCTCCTCCAGCTGTTTAATAAGAGACTGCGCATTGGCCAGCATTTTCTCTTCCAGCAACAGCGACTGACACCGCATGCCTCCCGCCAGTGCGCGCACGATAACCTGAGGCGCCTCAGCAATGAAAATGCCTTTTTCTGGCTCCAATTTATTGCGTAGCTGAGCCTCAGTCAGACGCGCATACGCGTCAAGCAAGGGATCGGAAACCGTCTCCAAACGCACAATCATTCAAGGGCCCTTTCTTCCCGACCTCCCGACCTGCTCATCCAAATGAGTCCACTCACCTGAATTATAGGGATATGTGCTCCCCCTTGCCGCGTCTTGACAGCTTTTTGAGCACTTTTTGACTCATTCGTGATAGGCGCTCCTCCCTTCCTGATAGCGTTTTGATAAAAGATTCCGTCAAGATGCCTGTATGAGCATTGTTTTGAGCCCTATGAGCGCTGCAATCCTTTGGCTTTCCTCTCAGGGGCAAGCTTTTTCCCGCCCCGCACCACGCGCCTCTTTCCCTTCGGAACCCGGAATCAAAGAGCTTGAGCTCTTCCGCGCCACCAATCTCTTGCAAGACGATGACACCAAGCCTCTTCATATCCTCGTACCAGCGAAAACCCATACCACCTATTCTGCAAGTAGTCCAAACGTCCATTACCTTCGGAGGAAGCTGCCTCAAAGAAGCCTCATGGAAAGATGCAGTGATGAAAAGCTTTTCACCGTCTCGCCTGAGCTGTGCTTTCTGCAAATCGCCTCGATCTGCGACTTTGCCACCACGGTACGCTTTGGGAGCGAGTTGTGCTCTCTGTTTACGCGAACAGACAACCCGGCAAACCCTCTTGCCTTTCGTCCGCCCTTAACGAGTCGAGAGAAAATACGCTCGTACCTTGATGCCAGCAAAGGAGCACCGGGGATTGGAAGAGCGCGCCGCGCGGAGAAGCATCTCGTTCCGCGCGCACGTTCTCCCCGTGAAGTCGAGTTGGGTATGATGCTTTTCCTGCCCTGCAAAGAAGGCGGATTCGGCATAACGCCTGCCACGCTGAACGAAAGCATTGGCTTAGGAAGGCGCAATGCCTCTCTTGACCGCCGTACTTACTTCGAGTGCGACTTTCTCTGGAGAAACGAAAGGCTCGTTCTTGAATACGATAGCGATTTTGCCCACACAACACAACGCGCGCGAGAAAAAGACGCGTCAAAACGAAATGCGCTCTCTGCCCTCGGATACACCGTTCTCTCGGCAACACCCGGCCAAGTCAGCACCTATGCAGGCATGGTCGCCTTAGCCAAAACCGTTTCTCACCATCTAGGAAGGCGCGTCCGGAAATACAGCGAACAGCAAGAGCGGGGCCTCATCGCACTCTGGAAGGAGCTTTTCGCCAATTCCACCCCCTCCGTCTGGCTAGAGCACGGGCTTCAAAACGCAAACTGCCAAAAAAATTGGAGTTGTCAGGTGAAAACGCAGAGGAAAAGGGGGAAATTGCCAAGAAATGACGACTTGTCCGGGTAAAAAGGAACTTCTGCGAAGTATTTCCCCTGACAAATCGCCTTTTTTTGCCAAAATAGGAAGAAACCCAGACTAGGCGTCGATGCCCTCGCGCGGATCATGCAAATCGTTAGGGGGCACCACGATCTTGTCCCAACCCATTTCCTTCAAAGCTTGAGCGGTACGCCAAGGAGGCGTGTTGTCCTCGAAGGGGGCGCAATAGTTCAGTGCCTCGACCAGCGTTACGTTGTGCATCAAGTCGCCCATGGTGTCCACATCGGGCACCGCAGGCAGGTACAAGGCGGGCAAGCCCGCCTCACGCGCCTTCTGGATATAAGCGGGGAGCACCGTGAGGCCTGTGGGATTGTAGTACACTCCCGCGTGATCGAAATCCGTTTCACGCGTCCATCCTACCAGGGAAACACCCATGGCCTGGTCGGGAGCAATCACGATGCCGCCCCCCTCGATATCATCCAAGGAATGCAGCATCTCAAAACCGTTGATCACATCTTTGGTATGCAGAGCCGGCATATCGGCACCAAGAGAAAGGATGCAGTCGGCACCGCGATCCCAGGCTTGCTGGAAGGCGTGGTTGTAGTGCTCGTCGAAGCTTTTCCCTTTATCGCAGATAAACACCAGTTCACGAGGCCATTCGCCCGCATCGGCAAACAGCTTCCCCATCACTGGTACATTCTCTTCCGGTGTGGTGGAAATGACAAGCTCAAAACGATCACGCACGATTTCGTCTTCAGGAATGCCATCGTCGCGAAGGGCCATCACCTCGGCTTCGCTTTGCTGCTCCATCTTCGTCAGGGCGGCACAGCAGATCTCAACCACATCGAAAAGCATGCAATGATAGAGCGCCGATGCCACCTCGGGCTCAAAGGTGCCGTCCTTGAGACGTGTAAGGCGTGTTTTCACCAGACCGGGAAGGGGGGGCTTGCTAAACAAAAGCAGGATATTTTTGCGTTCTCTCACGACAACTCCTCATAAAAATAGTTCCAGCTGGCATTGTACCAGCTGGAACAAAAAAGACTTGCATCGTTTGCCTGCAAACGGCACAGATACACCGCGCCTTTTGCGCTTTATACCATCAATGAAGAAATTGCTTTGGCAAACTCGAAGGGGTCGTCAACGGGCAGGCCCTCAATCAGCAGCGACTGGTTGTAGAGCAGGTTTGCGTGCGTGCCCACCTTGTCGGTCTGACCCAGGTCCTGAGCTGCTTTGAGCGCCTCGAACACCTCGTGCTTGGGATTGATTTCCAACACACGAGCACTCTTCATGCCCCGATAACCCTCGGTTGCGGAAAGCACGCGCTCCATTCCCAGAGACACACCGCCTGTGGTGGTCAAGCAGGCAGGCTCGTCGGTCAGGCGCGTGGAGACAACTACTTTCTCCACCTTGCCCTCAAGGGCTTTCGCCATCGTGGCGAACAGGTCGGCGTTGTCTTTCTCCACCGCCTCCGCATCGGCCTTTTCGTCTTCAGAACCCAAATCAAACTCATCGGTGGCAATGTTTTTCATCGTATTTCCGTTGTAGGCATGTAGCAACTGCAAAGCGAACTCGTCGACGGGATCATTGCATAAAAGCACGTCATAACCACGATCGAGCACCGCTTTCACGATGGGGCTCTTGCTTAGGCTCTCGGTATCCTCGCCCACGCCAAAGTGGTACAAAATGCTCTCCTGGCCCTCCAGCATGTCTTCCACGTACTCGGCCAGCGTGAGCATCTTGCCCTGCTTGGCGGAGTGGAACAGCAGCAAATCAGCAAGGACATCGCCTTTTTCTCCCCGGCTAGCGTAGATGCCGAACTTCAAGCTACGGCCGAAGTTCTCAAAGAACCTCTCGTACGTCTCACGATCATCGTCACGCATAGAGTCCAGTTCAGACTTGATTTTCTTCTCAATTTTACGAGCGATGGCCCGCAGCTGGCTGTTCTGCTGCAAGGTCTCACGAGAGATGTTCAGCGTCAAATCCTGGCTGTCCACGATACCACGCACAAAGTTAAAGTAGTCGGGCACCAGATCTTCGCACTTCTCCATGATAAGCACGTTGGAGCTGTAAAGCGCCAGACCTTTTTGGTATTCGCGGCTGTACAGATCATACGGGGCACGACCGGGAATGAACAGTAACGCATCGTAGTTCAGGGCGCCTTCTGCGTGGAAGCTCACTGTGCGCACCGGATCCTCGAAGTCGTGGAAATCGGACTTGTAGAACTCGTGGTATTCCTCGTCGGTCACATCGGATTTGCCCCGCTTCCAGATGGGGACCATGGAGTTGATGGTTTCAACGCCCTTGTAAGTCTCCCACTCGGTCTCGGTGTTCTCGTCGGCGCCTGCGGGCTTGGGCTTAGGACGCTGCTTGGTCACCAGCATGCGAATGGGGTAGCGCACATAGTTGCTGTAATGGGTAATCAGATAGGTCAGACCTTCCTCGGAAAGGAATTGGTCATAATCTTCGTCAACGGTGCTTTCCTTGATGGTCAAAATGACGTCAGTACCGTGGGTCTCACGCTCGGCAGGCTCAATGGTATAGCCCTCGATGCCATCGCTTTCCCAAGCATACGCCTCGTCACTCCCGAAAGCACGGGAAACCACGCGCACGTGATCGGCCACCATGAAAGATGAATAGAAGCCCACGCCGAACTGGCCGATGATGTCGATGTCGGAACCCTGCTGCTCAGCATTGTCGATCTTGAAGGACTGGCTGTCGGAATGAGCGATGGTGCCCAGATTCTTGTCTAATTCTTCCTTGGTCATACCAATGCCGTCGTCGGACACGATGATGGTGCGGCCACCCTTATCGAAATTCACGCGAATACACAGCTCTTCCTTCTCAAGAGCAGCTGATTCGTCAGTCAAGCCTTTGAAGTACAGCTTATCCACGGCATCGGATGCATTGGAAATCAATTCGCGCAAAAAGATTTCTTTGTTGGTGTAAATGGAGTTGATCATTAAATCAAGCAGCTTTTTGCTCTCCGTCTTAAATTTTCTCATCAGTCCTTCTTTCTTTTCCCCAACGCGAAGTGTTGCCCTCAAGATAGCTCTATTAGCAGTCTGAGGGTATAGAGTGCCAGAAAAAATTGTACTTGCAACATCTGCGATGTCAAGCTGCAGGAGAAAGCGTCAACAGTCCGTAATATTTGCTATATAATGCAGCAGAAGTATTTCGGGGGAAGCCCGAATCAAGAAAGGAGCATCACCGTGAAGATTGTTGACGAGTTTAAAGAGTTTATCAATCGCGGCAATGTTATGGATATGGCCGTGGGCGTTATCATCGGTGGCGCCTTTACCGCTATCGTCACTGCACTGACTACCAATATCGTCAACCCCTTTATCACGCTGATTACCGGAGGCGGTCTCGACACCACAGGCGCCCTGGTCATTCCGGGAACCACCATTGACTTTGGCGCCCTCATCTCCGCCATCATTAACTTCTTGATTGTCGCCTTGATTGTGTTCTGGCTGGTGAAGTCAGTAAACAAGCTGAAGAGCCTCGGCAAGAAAGAAGAGCCCGCCGAAGACGAAGAGCCTCCGACCTGCCCCTTCTGTCTGGAGGAGGTCAAGGAAGGAGCTACGCGCTGCCCCCATTGCGCTGGCGTCTTCGATGAGCCCGCTGCTCCCCAGAAAAAGGAAGCTGCCGAATAGGTCATTGAGTAGGTCTGATGCGAAGGCACACTGAGTGCGAGCCGCCGTCTTCGGGCAGCGGCTCACGTTTGTGACAGGGGGACGGGTGATTTGTCATAAAGAGCGCCGCTCTTTATGACAAATCACCCGTCCCCCTGTCACAAACCGCCCGTCCCTGTCAAGCAAGACGCGATGCCCTCACGGCAACCAAATGCCCTTGGGCATCCTCGAAGAGGCAGAGCTTGCCGTCACGACCATCACATAGGTGCTTGAACGTAGCAACATCCGTCACGCTGGATCGGACGGGAGAGTCGATCATTTCAGGGATTACCTGACGCCCCGTCTCCGCCACAGGTGCGCCATCAGGAGATGCCGCTTGCAGGTTTGAAGGGATGATCGCCTCTTCCAGCTCAACGTTTTCTACGTCGTCAACCTCTATGACCACGCCTGATGCGGTTGTTACGAAAGCGGAGGCGTCTTCGGAAAATCCCAGGCCAAGAGCGATAGAGATATGCTGGCGAGCCAAACGTTGCAGCTCCTCACCTTGGCGACGACAGCTCAGCCGATTATCATGCTGAAGCTGCTCGGCAATTTCTTCCACCCGCTCCCACGCACGCAGATTCTCCTCTTCTTCACGATTGCGAAACGCATCAAAAGCGCGCTCCTGCCGCATGTGGGCGGCATCACGAAAAGCATCCCCTAGACCCATTACCCGTCTTTCCCTTCTCTCGGCGGCGCGAAAGCACAGCGCTCACCTTCGTAGTCAACATGCCAAAACACCAGACCACACGCAGGAGCCGTCTCCCCTGCCGCGCTACGATCGCGCGCGGCCAACACCTGGCTCACCCAGGAAGGCTCCCGATGCCCTGCTCCGATTTTCACCAACGTTCCCACCATTGTGCGTACCATGGAATGCAAAAAGGCATTACCTATCACGGTGATGACCAGCATGCTCTCACCCATAATCTCAGCAGGCTCCACACGCACCTGCTCTACAAAGCGATAGGTGGACGCATCCTTTGCCGATGCTGCCAGGCAAAACGACTTAAAATCGTGTTCACCCTCCATCAGCAAGGCAGCCTGCTGCATAGCCTCTCTATCCAGAGGCTGGGGAATATGCCAACTAAAATCGCGCATGAAGAGGGCGGGCAAGGCATCGATGCAGATGAAATAGCGGTACTCGCGAGAAACCGCGTCAAAACGAGCCGAAAAACCCACAGGCCGCTCTTCAAGGCTCTTCACGACGATAGCCTCGTGAGTCAAGGCGTTCAGAGAACGCAGCAGGCTTTGCTGAGAGCGCGCCCGTATAACCGCCTCGGGCACGCTGAAAGAAACCACTTGACCACGCGCATGAACGCCGGCATCAGTGCGACCGGCACAAACGGTGAGAACCTCCTGCTTAAAAAGCAACGAAAGGGCTTCCTCCACGCTTCCCTGCACCGTCATTTTCCCCGGCTGCCGTGCAAACCCCGCAAAAGGGGTGCCCTTATAACCCAAAGTCAAAGCATAGGTCCGCCAAGAATCGGATGGCTTTTCCTGCAGGGTCTCACGAGTCATGCAAAACATCCCTACCAAACAAACGCGCCAGTTCTAGGGCCAGCACGTTAGAGCGTGCATCGATATGCACGGGCAGCTCCGCACGAAACGTACGGCCATCGCCCTGGTTGTACAGCAAACTTACGCTGTCGTTTCCTGGGAAACGCTTCAAGAGGTCCGTGAGCTTCATAGAAACATCCAGGTTATATTCATGGGAGAAGACGTTGATTTGAATATGAGCCGGCTTATCCGACACCTCCTCCAGCTCGATAACTTTCACCTCATAGGCAATGATTTGATTGCCGCGATCACCGCTTTCAAACTTGCCTTTGACCTTAACCACCGCATCTTCCCTGATGGCATCCGCAAAGTCGCTGTACTTAAAGCAGATGCACTCCATGGAACCTGTAGTGTCTTCTAAGGTGAAGGTGGCCATACGGTTTCCCGTCTTGGTCAGCTTGGTTACCACACCGCTTATCATACCGACGAAATCGGCATTACGAATTTCCTTGGTCCGCTCAGAGAGTTCGCCCATACCGTATTTTGACAAGCGAGCAAGCATGCGCTCGTAGGGCGCCAAGGGATGCTCCGAGACATAGATCTTCATGATCTCCTTCTCGAAAGCCAGCTTGGTACGCTTATCCCACTCCACACCATCAGGCTCGGGAACGTCCTCGACACAGCCAGAGTCCTCGTCATCGCCGGACAAGTCGAACATGGAAACTTGACCGGAATCGCGATCACGTTGGCGCTTTGCCGCATTTTCCAGCAAACTGGTTTCGTCCACAAAATACATGAGCTGCTTGCGCGTGTAGCCGGTAGAATCAAACGCACCGCCCTTGATCAGGGCTTCGAGCGTCTTGCGGTTATAGCACTTGGAATCCAAGCGGTTCACGAAATCATGCAAGGAGCTATACGGGCCGTTTGCCTTCCGCTCGGCAACAATAGCCTCCGCAACATTGCGCCCCACACCGCGCACACCCACCAAGCCGAAACGGATACCTTCGTCAACGGGAGTGAATTCCTCGTTGGATTGATTCACATCAGGCGGAAGCACCGGTGTGCCGTTATGGTTGCAGCTCGCAATATAGCGAATGAGACGATCCGTATTGCCCATATAGCTGGAAAGGACAGCAGCCATGAACTCATTAGGATAGTGAGCCTTCAGATAGGCTGTACGCATAACCAAAATGGCATAGGCAGCCGAGTGCGACTTATTGAACGCATACTTTGCGAATTTTTCCGCATCGGCCCAAATCTGCTCGGCAACTTCGAGCCGATAGCCATTGGCAACAGCACCCGCATTCCATTCCTCTTTGAGCTGACGCATGACGTCGAGCTTCTTTTTGCCCATCGCCTTACGCAAAACGTCAGAGCGCCCCGCAGAGAATCCACTCATGACCATAGAAACCTGCATGATCTGCTCTTGGTAGACCATGGTGCCATAGGTTTCTTCCAGAATAGGCTTCAACCGTTCGTCGTAGTAGTGCTCGGCGGTCTTCCCGCTGGCGACCTTCACGTAATCATCCACCATGCCGGATTCCAGAGGACCTGGACGATTCAGGGCAATCGATGCCACGATGTCGGAGAAGCGACGCGGGGGAAGACGGCTGAAAAGACTGACGTACAGAGCACCTTCAACCTGGAAGAGGCCGTCCATATTGCCGCTCTGCATCAGCGCAAACGATGCCTCGTCACCTTCAGTGGGAATCTTCTCGGGAACAAGATCGAGCCCATAGCGCTCGTTGATATTGCGACACGCACGCGAAAGAACGCCCAAGGTACGCAAGCCCAAGAAGTCCATCTTCAAAAGGCCCAAATCGGGCGTGAAGTGGCCATCGTATTGCGTGATGATGCCGCCGCCCTTGGTGTCGCGCTTTACCGGCACGTGATCGGTCATGGGGTCACGGCAGATAATGGTTGCGCAAGCGTGCACACCCTCACCGCGAATGTGGCCCTCGATAGAGCGCGCATCGTCGACAACAGCCTTCACTTCTGGGTCGGTATCGTACGCCGCTTTAAAGTCGGGGTTGGTTTCCAAAGCTTTATCGATGGTGATACCCAGCTCATCGCCGATGAGCTTGGCCACTCTATCACCCACTGCATAGGGATAGCCTAAAACACGCGCAGCATCGCGCACCGCATTTTTCGCCTGCAGCTTGCCGAAAGTGATAACGCCCGCTACGTGGTCTTCACCGTACACATCTTTGATGTGATCGATAACCTCCTGGCGCCGTTCATCCTCAAAGTCCACGTCGATATCGGGCATTTCCACACGCTCAGGGGAAAGGAAACGCTCGAACATGAGGCCGTTGGGAATAGGGTCCAAGTCGGTAATTCCCATGGCATACGCAACGACCGCACCTGCAGCGGATCCACGACCAGGGCCAACACCGATACCTTGGCTACGGGCCCACGCGATGTATTCCTGAACGATGAGGAAGTAGGCGGGAAAACCTTGTTGGATAATGACGCCCGCCTCGTATTCATACTGCTTCCAGATGTTTTCGGGAACAGGGTCGCCATAACGTTCTTTTAAGCCCTTTTCAATCTGCTTGCGAAAATAACTAGCCTCCGTTTCCCCTTCAGGCAACGGGAAGCGCGGGAGAACCTGGGTTCGATCCAGAACAACATCAACCTTGTTGGCCACTTCAACGGTATTGTCGCAGGCTTCAGGGAAATCCTTCAACGCTGCGCGCATCTCTTCTTCCGTCTTCATGTAAAACTGGTCGTTTGAAAAGCGCATGCGCTTCGTGTCTTCAAAGGTAGAACCCGTGCCGATGCACAGCATGATGTCCTGGGCGCGAGAATCCTCTTTAAGCAGATAGTGAAAATCGTTGGTAGCAATCGTCTTTAAGCCGCATGCGTTTGCCACCCTCGTCAACTGAACGTTCAGATCATGCTGGGTCATGCCACCATCAGTCAAGAGTCCCTGATCTTGAAGCTCGATATAAAAATCCCCCGGTTCGAAAGCAGAAGCAAGTTTTTGGGCCCACTCAACCGCCTCATCGAAACGACGGTCATCTAAAAGCTTGGGAACAAGTCCCGCGAGACAGGCACTCGAGGCAATAATGCCTTTTCCATATTTCTGGAGCATAGAGAAAGTCGTGCGCGGCTTATAGTAGAAATTATCGACATGGGACTCAGAAACCAGCTTCATCAGGTTCACATAACCCTCGTTGTTTTTCGCCAACAAGAGCATATGGTACAGGATAGGCTTACTATCGCGACGAAGCGTTTCATCGATGGTGAAGTAGATTTCACAACCGTAGATAGGTTTAACCGTCTTGCCCGTCTCCTTTTCAACGGCGGCACAAGCCTCGCATAATTCAGGAACGCCCGACATAACGCCGTGGTCGGAAATGGCTATAGCAGGCATACCTAAGTCAGCCGCACGCCGGACCATATCTTTTATATGGGTAGCCCCATCGAGCAAAGAATATTCAGTATGGTTGTGTAAGTGAACAAAGGCCATGATACGTCCTTGAATGGTAAGCGGCATAAACGTTGAGGCTACGAAGGCAGAAAGCGTCCTTCAATAGCCGACTTTTCATGATACCAGCAATCCGCAAGAAGCTATATCGAACAAATCATGGTTTTTGAAAGGAAGGGGCTTGATGGGGATGTTGCCAACCCGTGGATATCTGAGCCATGGGGATAAGGAAGCCCGCGCCGCGAGGCGGGCGCGGGCGCCGGGGCGCCGGGCGGATGCCGGGCGCGGGACCCGAAGGGGCCCGATGAGGAAGGGGGCCCGCGCCCCCATGAAAGGCCCGGGGCCCCGATGTCGGGGCCCC
>CAYFWL010000024.1:0-4296 GCA_964346845.1 uncultured Eggerthellaceae bacterium
AGCACTCGCTGTTTTCGGGACATCACGCAACCACGTTTCCCCAGGTCGCAGATTACGAAGCCTCTGAAAACAGCTGAAAGCAGGCAGATTATTTCCCAAAGCGCGTCTTTTTGTGCTGTTTTGGGTTTGCGTTCGCGCGAATGCGAAAAATTGTGACAAATTACCTGTCCCCTTGTCATAATTCTGTCATATGCCGAATGATTACGGTTGGTTCACAAGACAACTATTTTCGATACGTTGCGGTAACATGTACGCTAATACATTCACCACCCTGCGCGCGTGGCGCCAGGAAGACGAAAGAGGCATTTCATGGCTTTTGAAAAGTTCACCGACAAGGCTCGCAAGGTCTTTGTCCTGGCTCAGGACGAGGCGCGTGGCCTTAAACAGCCCTATGTGGGCACCGAGCATATTTTGCTTGGCTTGATTCAGGAAAAAGACGGTTTTGCCGCCCAGGCTCTGGATCGTTTGAACGTGAAGTACGAAGACGTAACCGGCATGATTCCCCAGGTGGTCTCCATCGACGAGGATGCCGATGTGTCAGGTCACCTGAATTTTACCGCTCGGGTCAAGCGCGTTCTGGAAAACTCCCTGCGCGAGGCCATGCAGATGGGACAAAGCTATATCTCTACCGAGCATTTGTTGCTAGGCATCGTGCGAGAAGGCGAAGGCACCGCGCTCGATGTGCTGAGCCGTTTGGGCGTTTCGGGCGATGACATCCGCGCAGCGCTTCATGACCTGGTGGGTCAGACGCCGGTGCTGGCGGGAAACAATCCCTTTGGGGGCAACCCCCAGCAGGAAAGCCTGCTGAAGGAATTCGGCACCGACCTGACCAAAAAGGCGCGCGAAGGCAAGCTGGACCCGGTCATCGGCCGTGCCAAGGAAATTGAACGCGTCATGCAGATTTTGTCCCGTCGACAGAAGAACAACCCGCTGCTTCTGGGTGAACCGGGCGTGGGCAAGACCGCCGTGGCGGAGGGCCTGGCCCAGCTCATCGTGTCCAATGAAGTGCCGGAAATCCTGCGCGACAAGCGCGTCATCACCTTGGACATTTCGGCTCTGGTGGCTGGCAGTAAATATCGTGGCGAATTCGAAGAGCGCTTGAAGAAATGCATCAAAGAGGTGCAAGACGATGGGAATATCATCCTGTTCATCGATGAGATTCACAATCTTATCGGCGCAGGTTCCGCTGAAGGTTCCATCGATGCGGCTTCCATTCTGAAGCCGCCGCTGAGCCGTGGCGAGATTCAGGTCATTGGTGCCACCACCCTGGAGGAATACCGCAAGCATCTGGAAAAAGACAGTGCACTTGCGCGTCGTTTCCAGTCGTTGATGGTGGGGGAGCCCACCTCTGAACAGGCTATTCGCATTATGGAAGGCCTGCGCGATCGCTACGAAGCACATCATCGTGTGCGCTTCACCGACAAGGCGCTGCAGGCTGCTGTGTCCCTGTCCGAGCGTTATATCCAAGATCGCTTCCTGCCCGACAAGGCCATTGACGTGCTGGATGAAGCCGGTGCCCGTATGCGCATTCGCAACATGACCCTGCCTGAGGAAGTGCGCGCGCTCGATGAGGAGCTGCGCAAGGTTTCCGAGGCGCGCACTGCAGCGGTTGCGGCGCAGGATTACGAGAAGGCGTCCCAGCTGCGTGACGAAGAAGAAGCGCTACGCGCCAAGCGCAATGAAGCCCTGGAAAACGTTTCCGCCGATGAAGACGGGAAAATCTACGAAGTCACCGAAAAAGATGTAGCCGATGTGGTCTCCATGACGACCGGTGTGCCCGTCTCTGACCTGACGGAAGCCGAAGCCGAAAAGCTTTTGCGCATGGAAAGCGTGCTCCATGAGCGCGTCATCGGCCAAGATGAAGCGGTGACCGCCCTGTCCAAGGCTATCCGTCGGTCTCGCGCGGGTCTGAAAGACCCCAAGCGCCCTTCAGGCTCGTTCATCTTCCTGGGTCCTTCGGGCGTTGGCAAAACCGAGCTTTCCAAGGCGCTGGCTGAATTCCTTTTCAACTCCGAGGACGCTTTGCTGTCCTTTGACATGTCCGAATACATGGAAAAGCACAGCGTGTCCCGCCTGGTGGGTTCGCCTCCGGGCTATGTGGGCTTCGATGAGGGTGGCCAGCTGACCAAGGCGGTCCGCGAACGCCCCTATTCGGTAGTGCTTTTCGATGAGATCGAAAAGGCTCATCCCGATGTGTTCAACATTTTGCTGCAGATTCTGGAAGAGGGCCGCTTGACCGATAGCCAAGGTCGTTCGGTGGACTTCCGCAACACGGTCATCATCATGACCAGCAACGTGGGTGCTCAGGAAATCGCGCAAACTCAGACCTTGGGCTTCTCGGGCAGCGAGAACGTGGGGCTTTCCGATAAGGAAATCAAGTCGCGCGTAATGGCCGAACTGAAGCGCACGTTCCGTCCTGAGTTTTTGAACCGCTTGGATGAGATCATCGTGTTCAAGAGCCTCACCTCTACCGAGATTGCCCAGATCGTGAAGCTTATGGTGGATGACCTGCGTCAACGCCTGATTGCGCTGAACATGACCATCAACCTGAGCGATGCCGCCTTGGAGTATGTGGCCAAGGAAGGGACGGATGTCACTTTCGGTGCTCGTCCGCTGCGCCGTGCTATTCAGCGCTTGCTGGAAGACCCGATTTCCGAGCAGATTCTCGAGGGCATTTGGACCAGCGGCTCGGTCATTCAGGTGGACTTTGTCGATGGCGAGCTGACTTTTACGCAGGGCGAGGGGTCTATCCCTGCGCCACGTAAGCGCGATAATGTTGCGCGCGAAACAGAACTCCTGCTTACGCAGTATAATTTGGGAGCGGCGGGTCTATCGGGGGGTTCTACCTCAGACGGTGCTGCTGATTAGGGTACCGCTGATCGGGGTACTGCCGACAAGCATCTGCAAAAAGGGGAGTTGTGAGCGAATTGGACTACAAAGATAACCGCATTTTTGATCTGGTCATGCAGTTGGTCGGCAGTGTTTCCGACCAGGAGAATGCAGGATATGCGGGGTGCGTGGGCAAAAACCCCAGCGCTGCTGCGGTTGTCTTGGCGGGAGGCTCGGGTGAGCGATTTGGCGAAGCGGGCGGTAAGCAGCTGATCGATATTGCAGGAAAACCCTTGCTTACCTGGTCCATCGAGACCTTAGACGCCGTTGCCGACGTGGGTCTTATCGTGGTGGTATGCCCACGGGATCGCCGTGAAGAGTACATGCGGGTGGCGCTTGATCCCTTCGACTTTGTGACTCCTATCGTGGTGGCCGATGCGGGCGACTCCCGTCAGGAGTCCGCTTTTTCGGGCCTGGAGTGCGTGCCGGATAGCTATGAGTTTTCCGTTATCCACGATGGCGCGCGCCCCCTGATTACGCCGCAGTTGGTGGCTCATGCGCTCAACACCATCAAAGGTAATCTTGACGCCGATGGTGTTATTGTCGCTACCCCCGCCATCGATACCTTGAAGATGGTGGAGGATGGCGTCATCGTGGGCACTCCCGACCGCCGTGTGTTCTGGAATGCCCAGACGCCTCAGATATTCCGTACGGGCATGTATCGCCGTGCGCACGCTTCGGCTTTCTACGATGGTTTTTCCGGTACGGATGACTCTTCGCTGATTGAGCGCTTGGGCGGGCGTGTTATGGTGGTCGAGGGCAAGCGCGACAACATCAAGCTGACCGTTCCGGAAGATTATTTGCTTCTGGTTGCCGCTATCGCCGCCCTACGTAATGAAAACGGCGTAGAGCAAAGGTAAGTGCTCAGTGCTCAAGGGGATGCCATGGACGAAGAGCTCCGTCAAAACCGCATAGGGGAATTTGCCCGCCTGCGCATTGGGCAGGGTATGGATGTTCATGCCTTCGCCGAGGGGCGTAGGCTTATTTTGGGGGGTGTTGATATTCCCCATGAGAAGGGCCTTTTGGGTCACTCCGATGCCGATGTGCTCGCCCATGCGGTGGCCGATGCTTTGCTGGGCGCGCTTCGTGCGGGCGATATCGGCAAGTTGTTTCCCGATGATGATTCCGCCTATAAGGATGCCGATTCGCTGAAGCTGCTTGCTGCCGTTGCCGATCTGGTGCGTGAGACGGGCTATGAGATTGTGGACGTTGACAGCGTTATTGCTGCCGAGCGACCGAAGCTTTCACCCTATCGCGATACGATGCGTGCTAATCTGGCAGCCGCTTTGCATATTCCGATGGAAAACGTCGGTGTTAAAGCAACCACTACCGAACACCTGGGTTTTGAGGGACGCGAAGAGGGTATTTCTGCGCTCTGCTCGTGTCTCATTTGCCGATGTTGTTCGT
>CAYFWL010000024.1:4396-5973 GCA_964346845.1 uncultured Eggerthellaceae bacterium
AGGTAATTTGTCACAATTTTATGCTGAAAGGACACCCTTATGGTGAAGCTGTATAACACGCAAACCCACTCCAAGGTCGAACTGGAGCCTTTGGTGCCGGGCAAAATCGGCATGTATGTGTGCGGCCCCACGGTGTACAACCGCATCCATATCGGCAATGCCCGCACCTTTATCTCATTTGACATCATTCGCCGCTACCTCATGTGGCGCGGTTACGAGGTTACTTTCGTGCAGAACATCACCGACGTTGACGACAAGATCATCAAGCGCGCCAACGAGGAAGAGCGCACCGCCGCTGAAGTTGCTGCTGAATACACTCAGGCTTTTATCGATGATATGCATGCCGTCGGCGTGCTGGACCCCACGATACGCCCTAAAGCAACCGAGGAAATTGACGAGATGATCAAGCTGGTTTCCGAGCTTATCGAAAAAGGCCATGCTTACGAGGTAGAAGGCGATGTGTATTTCGCCGTGCGTTCCTATGAAAATTACGGTCAGCTTTCCGGCCGCAACATCGATGAGATGGAAGGCGGGCACCGTGAGCTGCGCGCCGATGGCCAGGGCTTGGAAGACCGCAAGCGCGATCCGCTCGACTTCGCGTTGTGGAAGGCGGCCAAGCCAGGTGAACCTTCATGGGCTTCTCCCTGGGGAGAAGGTCGTCCTGGCTGGCACATTGAGTGCTCTGCCATGAGCCGCAGATATTTGGGTCTGCCCTTTGACATTCACGGAGGTGGGTCTGACCTGGTGTTTCCCCATCACGAAAACGAGCGTGCCCAGTCTGAGGCTGCGTGCGCTTGCACGTTCAGCAACAATTGGATGCATTCGGGCATGCTGCAGATTGCCAACGCTGAAACCGGCGAGGCGGAGAAGATGAGCAAATCTCTGAACAACTTCCTGCTGCTGCATGAAGCGCTGGAAATCGTTCGTCCCGAGGCATTGCGTATGTTGATGCTGCAGACTCACTATCGCAGCCCCCTGATCTTTGGGGATCAGCGTTTAAGCGAAGCCGATGCTGCCTTGACGCGCATTCAGAACACGGTGAAGAACCTGGATTGGTTGCTGTCAAATGCCGCCGAAGGCGACGCTGCGGTGGATGCGGATGCTCTGGAGGCCGCTATCGCCGACGCGCGCGGCACCTTTATTGCCTCTATGGACGATGACTTCAATGCCCCTGAAGCGTTGGGTGCGGTGTTTTGCCTGGTAAGCACTGTGAATACTGCTGTTGCCGCAGGCACAATTGCTGTTGCGGATGCACCTGCCGTTGCGGCTGCACGCAAGGCCATCGTTGAGCTTATGGCGGTATTCGGCATCGATGTCGAGGCTGCGGGTGGTGAGCAGGATGATGCGTATCCCGCTGCTGTCCTGGATCTGGCCGCATCGGTCGCGGCTTACGAGGGAAGCGACAAGGCTGCGGCGGTGCAGGCGCTGCTGGACGCGCGTGCTACTGCTCGTTCGGAAAAGAACTGGGGCGTTGCCGATGCTGTCCGCGATGGCCTGAAGGGCTTGGGCTTCGTTATCGAAGACACGGCTCAGGGCGCACGCGTGACGTTCAGCAAGTAGCGGATTGAATGTGACAA
>CAYFWL010000024.1:6073-20159 GCA_964346845.1 uncultured Eggerthellaceae bacterium
TGTGACAAATGACCTGTCCCTTTGTCATAAATTGTGACAAATGACCTGTCCCCTTGTCATAAGGAGAAACGATGGAACTATTGGCTCCAGCAGGCGGGTTTTCCCAGCTTGAGGCGGCAATCAGATTCGGCGCGGATGCCGTGTATCTGGCGGCAGACCGCTTTGGTATGCGTGCGCGCGCGACCAATTTCTACCTCGATGACATCCCTCGTGCGGTGGAAATTGCCCACCGCGCCGGCGTTGCTGTGCACGTGACCTGTAATATCCTCATGAGCGATGCCGACCTTGATGCGCTACCCGAATACCTGCAGGCGCTGGATGCCGCAGGAGTTGATGCTCTCATCATAAGCGACTTGGGAGCTCTCCGTCTGGCCCGTCAGCACGCGCCTCAGTGCGAATACCATGTGAGCACCCAGGCTTCGGTAAGCAATGTGCAAGCAGCGCTGACCTGGTATGACCTGGGGGCTCGTCGCGTGGTGTGCGCGCGTGAGATGAGCCTGGCAGAGATCGCCGCCTTGAAAGCGGCTCTTCCGACCGACATGAAAGCGGAAGTCTTCGCCCATGGGTCCATGTGCATGGCGGTTTCGGGACGCTGCCTCATCAGCTCCTATCTTACGGGGCGCAGCGGGAATCGCGGCCATTGCACCCAGCCCTGTCGCTGGATGTACACCCTGGAGGAAGAAAAGCGTCCTGGTCAGCATTTTCCTATCGAAGAGGACGAGTCGGGCAGCTTTATCATGAACGCCCAAGATATGAATATGCTGGCCTATGTGGATGACATGAAGGAGGCGGGCATCGATTCCATTAAGATTGAGGGGCGCAACAAGAAGGCTTTTTACGTGGCCACCATTGTAAATGCCTACCGTCAGGTGTTAGATGGTGCCGACCCTGCCGATTTTGCCGATGAGCTGGATACGGTGTCTCACCGCCCGTATTCCACGGGGTTTTTCTTTGGTCCCGCTCATCAGTCGGTCGAGACGGACGGCTACGAGCAAACCTGCCTTCATGTGGCCGACATCGTGGATTGCCAGCCTGCAGAAAAAGGCACGTGGCGCGTGACGGCAGTCTGCCACAACCGCTTCGCAAAGGGTGACACACTCGAGGCGCTGGTTCCCCATGTGCCGCCTATCGAGATACTGGTTTCGGACTTGACCTGGCTTTCGGAGAATACGTTAGGAGAAGAGCTTCCCGTGCCGGTGGAGGTAGCCAATCGTGCGATGGCACGCTACTCGTTTATCTGCGCCGAGGCGTTGGAGCCGGGCGGCTATCTGCGCAGGCGCGAGCATCGTGTCACCTCGCGTTACGCCTAGCTCGCGTTACGCCTAGGATCTTTTGTCTAACAAGGGGAGGGATGGGAGACCCCATGGATGCAATGAGAAAACAAAACGCTTTCTTTCCTCTTCGCCTCGCTGCGCTGTTCATTGCACTGCTGTGCCTGGTCTCAGGTTTATTTTGCGTCCGCACGGGTGTTGCCTTTGCGAGCGAGCCGGCATATGAGGATGACCATATTCTGATCATCTTAGAAGAGGGGGTGAGCGCGGCTGACGTCCAAAGCATTTTTTCGACTCTAGACTGGGTTGACAAAGATCGTCTGCCCGATGCCCTTTCAGATGAATCTTTGGGCGACACGGTGGTGGCGCTTCCCCTTGCTTTCGGCGTATCGGTGGAGGATGCGCTTACCCAGGTCCTTAGCTGTTCTGTGGTGGATGCTGCCCAGCCTGACTATATCTACGAGTTGCCAGAACCCATCGATTCAGCCGAAGGGGAAGAATCTTTCGAATCCGCTCCTGAGGGCAATCGTCTTCGTTCCCTGACCGAAGAGCTTTTGGGTACACGCCTTCTTCCGAACGACCCCTTTCTTTCCGACCATCCGACCCATTATTGGCACCTCGAAAGTATCGACGCATTTTCTGCTTGGCAGCGGGCTACCCCTGCTGGCAGCGTGACGGTTGCCGTTCTCGATTCAGGTTGCCTTTTGACCCACGAGGACCTATCGGCAAATATTCTGAGCGATGATGTTTACGATGCCTCTACGGGCATTGTGGGCCCCGAGGGATTCCATGACGCCATCGGCAAAGGGGCTACTGGCCATGGCACCCATGTGGCGGGCATTATAGCTGCCGTAGCCAATAACGGGGTGGGTACGGCAGGAGTGAGTTACAATGCTCAGATATTGCCCATTAAAGTGTTCACGGACGGTACGGCGACCAAGAAAATATCTGCGAGCAGCTCTTCGGTGAGGAGCGCGTACGTATACGTCATGGATCTTGCACAGAGTAAGCCTGAGCTGAATATCCGCGTGATCAATATGAGCATCGGCTCGTACGAAGCCCCCGATACCGTTCTCCAGGAAAGCATTCGTGCAGCTCAAAGTAGGGGTATTGTCACGGTATGTGCCGCAGGTAATGGTGATGGGAACACAGGAGTCAGCGATTATTCTTGGCCCTCCGACTTTCCCGAAGCTTTTTCGGTGACCGCGCTTTCCACCGACGGGGAATCTCCCACCGCGTTTTCGGATTACAATATTTACAAGGATATTTGCGCGCCGGGGCAGCTGATTTACAGCACGCTTTACACCAATGTGGGCGCGTACGGCTTCAAGAGCGGCACCTCGATGGCTGCCCCCGTGGTTTCGGGTGCTTTGGCGTTTTTGTGGAGTGCCTATCCTGACACTTCGGTGGAGGACATGCGAAACGTCTTGCTGGCTACGGCAGCCCCCCTGACGGTTCCCTCGGGCAGGGAAGGCATGTACGGTGCGGGGCGCTTAGACGTGGATGCTGCTCTGCGTGCTTTGGAGACAGGTGGTACGTGGGAAGTGGGGGACTTTTGCAGCGGCGTGTACGAAATAGCCTACACACCCTCATCTACGGCAGGCAGCGAAAGCTTCTTCTACCAGGGAAAAGAACTCTATTATGCCGCCGACCAGGGGCAGTGGATTACCCTCACTGCGCAACGTCCCACGAACCTTCAGCAGGACGATTTCTCATCTGAGTCGGGAACGGAAGCAGCTTTCGTTGCGCGCCCGGGGCATGAAAGCGCTTCAGCACGTGCCGGTGACTGCAATGCGAGCGGTTTCGTTAACATCGTGGACGCTCAAATTGCCTACGATAGAGCGACAGGGCACTCGTCGTTTAACGAGCAGGCCGTGTTGAGCTGGCTTGTTTCCGATGTGAACGGCGATGGAGCCCTGAACGCCGTGGATGCCTTCGCCATTCAATACGCTGTCCATCGGGGGGGGCCGGGCACCGCCTAATACCCCGCCTCGTTTACTTGCATGGTTTCACGGAGCGCCATCCGGTAGGAAGGTGGGGAATCTGCGCTGCAGTGCCAGCTTGCACAGGGGAGACAACTCCCCTGTACGACAATACCCACGCGTACGGCTGCGCCAGCGCCATCGACCACGAGGGAGGGAGCTCTGCGCGACGGCGTTCACGCACCACAAGGGGAAGCGGGCGCTTTGCGCGGTGACGCCCCCCCTCACGACAACACCCGCGCGTGCGGCTGCGCTGCGCCAGCGCCCACGCTCCCCAAGAAGGCAGGAACTGCCCGTATTCTCTCCACGCGCCTTTTCCGCTACAATTATTTGTCTTAAATTTTGTCAAGCAGAAAGGCAGTATCGTGGACGTGGACAACGGGAAGGCTATCTTTCAAGAAGAACAGCAGACTCTGCGCACCACCTATGCCAAGCTTTTGGATATCGAGGAAAAGGCGCTCACCCGTCTTGACTCCCATGCGCACGAGGCTTTGGGGAATCGCAAGGATCTTTTTGACGAGCTTCACTTTGACCTAGGCAATGGGGTGAATTTGGAGACCTATGCCGAAGCCGAGGCTCTGCAGCGCGTTATCGATGAGTACAATCTTTCGGTGGATGTG
Organism: uncultured Eggerthellaceae bacterium; assembly: GCA_964346845.1. GTDB lineage: Bacteria > Actinomycetota > Coriobacteriia > Coriobacteriales > Eggerthellaceae > CAKUOV01. Next base: position 9,947 of record CAYFWL010000024.1, read on the forward strand.
AATTCAGAGCGTCTTGCCAAGGCGCGCTTGTTGCTGAAAAAGCCCTACTTTGCGAAAATCGTGTTGCAGCTGCGTCCCGATGCGCCACCGCGGGAACTGTATGTGGGCGCCACGGGTATGACCGATGAGCGCGGTCGTCACTTCATCATCGACTGGCGCGCTCCGGTGGCCGAGGCTTACTACAATCAGGCAAACGGCAGGACTTCCTACGTGGCAAACGGCCGCACAATCGAGGCTGACCTGCTGCTTCGTCGCCAGTTTGATATCGTGGGCGACCGTCTGAACGCCTGCTTCGATACCACGGTGGCCATTGAAGATCCGCTGCTGTTGGCCTCGCTTTCCAAGAGCCGTTCGTCCAAGCTGGGCGATATCACCGCCACGATCCAGCGGGAGCAGAACCAGGTGGTGCGTCACGAAGATGTACCCGTTCTGCTGGTCAGCGGTGTTGCGGGGAGCGGTAAAACCTCGGTGATGCTTCAGCGCATTGCCTATCTGCTGTATCGAGAGCGCGATACGCTCCGCCCCGATGAGGTGCATCTCATTTCGCCCAATCCGGTGTTTCGCGATTATATCGATAACGTTTTGCCCAACATGGGCGAGCGCAATCCGCAGATTGAAACCTGGCATGCCCTCATGAATGAGCTGGGATTAGGTGAGCGTGGCTTGGGAAAGAGCTCTTCGGCAAACGATTTGCTCCGCATTGACGAGGGTTTGGCCTCCCTTGAGCTCAGCCAGCGGGACTTCCAAGACATATTTGTCGATGAAGAGCGCGTTGTTTCCGCTGGTAAAGCTTTCAGTGCCTATCAGCAATTTAAGCGTCTCCCCGCAGGGCAACATCGCTGCAATTTAGCCAAGGAGCTGCTCCATGAGCGCATTTCCGCGCGCATTGCCTCGCGTATTCACAATGCCGATGTGCAGGCCGAGTTGATGGACTTAGACGAACAGGAGCACATCCGGCTTTTCGGCCATCAGGTGTTTACCGCGCTTGAAGAGGATTTGCCCGAGTACACGCGAATCTATCTGGAGGATCGCTATGCGGCGGTGGAGGACGCTATCGAAGACGGTGCCTGGCTGCGCATCGATCGCATCGGCATGAACATGCTGGGTAAATCTTCCCTCACGTCAGCGGAGTGGCTGTACCTGAAGCTTGCTTTGGCGGGCGGTGCCGATCGTCACGCGCGCTTTGTTATGGTGGACGAGGTTCAGGATTATTCGGTAGAACAGCTCATGGTGCTGGCACGCTACTTCTGCAATGCCCACTTCCTGCTCTTAGGCGATGAAAACCAGGCCATCAAAGAGGGAACGGCCACCTTCGCTCACATCGAGCAAGCCTTTGCCCACGTGCTCGATGTGCCCGTTGCCCGCTGTTATCTGCAGACCAGCTATCGCAGCTCTCCCGAAATCACCGCTTTGTTCAAAACCCTCATGAATGCCGATTCCTGTATAGAGGTGGCTTCGGTGCAGCGTTCTGGTGTCGAGCCCTGTATAAAAGCGTGTGCTGCCGATGAAGAATATCATGCGGAAGTGCGCCAAGCGGTGGCACGTGCCCAGGCTGACGTAGCGCGCGGTGGGATGGCGGCTGTCATTGTGGCCGATAAGCAGCGCGCTCGTTGGCTGGGCAAGCATCTGGCGGACTGCGGCGTTCATCAAGCGGCAGAAGGGGCACTGCCTCAGGAAGGCAGCGTGGTACTGCTGGATTTGCCTACGGCAAAAGGTCTGGAGTTTGACCAGGTCATCATCGCGGATGCGCAAGAAGGCGTCTATGGGGATGATGATCTTTCCCGTCACCGCCTGTACACGGCAATTTCTCGCGCAACGCAGAAGGTGACTATTCTCTCCCAAGGGCCGCTGACCCCGCTTTTGAGTTAGAGATGGTGTGCAGGGCGGGAAACGGAATGGGAACGGATTCGGCCCGCCTGTGCTGGGGGTGAATGACAAGGCGCTCGCTTTGTGTCACAATGACCCCTGAAAAAGAACGAATCAGGTGCATGCGAGGTTACGGATATGTCTGCTCAGTTCAACGTTCGCCCCGCGAACGCTGCCGTTGTCGAATTATTTGAGCGTCAGCTCGGCTTACCCCACTTCATTGCGGTGAGTCTGGCTGCACGCGGAGTTTCAACGGTGGAGCAGGCTCAGCGCTTCTTTAGCCCCTCCCTCGATCGGGATTGGGGAAACCCCTACACCATCCCCGGCTTGGATGCAGTGGTTGATTCCCTGGAAGAAGCTATCTTGCGGGGCGATCATATTGTGGTGTTCGGTGATTTTGACGTGGACGGCATTTCGGCCACGACGGTGCTTACGCGCGGCTTACGTCAAATGGGGGCTTTGGCTACCCCCTTCATACCCCGTCGTTTTGATGAGGGCTACGCTCTGACGGAGGCGGCTTTCCAGCGTGTCATGGAGCTCGGTCCTACCCCGGATTTCATCGTCACGGTTGATTGCGGCATTTCCTGTCGCGCTATTGTGGACCACATTGTGGGTCAAGGTGTGCGCGTGGCCATTACCGACCATCACGAACCCGCCGATTCGGTACCGGTTGATGTTCCTATCGTTGACCCCAAAAGAGCTGGCCTCAAGGAAGACGCCGTACTCGCGGGTGTTGGGGTTGCCCTGAAAGTGGTGCAGGCCCTGGGTGCTCGTTTCGGCCTGCCTCACCTCTGGCGCGACTACACCGACTTGGCCGCCTTGGGAACAGTTGCCGACCTGATGCCCATGGTGGGGCAAAATCGGGCGCTGGTGGCTGATGGCTTAGCGCGCATCAACGAAAACACGCGGCCTTGCATCGCCGCGTTGCTGGCGCAAGCGGGGGCTGCCGAGGAGACCACTTCCACGAACCTGAGCTTTTCTGCGGTACCGCGTCTGAATGCGGCGGGCCGCATGGGGGATTCCTCCTGCGCTCTGGAGCTTCTCATGTGCGATGACCCGGCGCGCTGCCAGGCGCTTGCTGCCCAGCTTGAGGAGATCAATGCCCAGCGACGGAGCATCGAGGCCGAACTGGCAGAAACCGCCAAGATGCAGGCGGAGGAAATCTATCGGGGTCAGCGTGCTCTGGTGGTAGCGGGTGCAGGGTGGCACGAAGGCGTTAAAGGCATCGTTGCGAGCCGTTTGGTGGGGAGTTACGGCGTGCCGGTGATTCTGTTCACGATTGACGGCGATGAAGCCCGCGGGTCGGGTCGTAGCGTGGGCAGGGTGAACCTTTTCAAAGCGGTGGAAAGCTGTGCTGATCTGCTGACGCGCTTCGGTGGTCACGAGGCTGCGGTGGGTGTGACGCTTCCCGTTGACAATCTGCAGGAATTCTCCGATCGTCTCTGTGCGTTTATGGATAAATTGCCCCAGGCGGCGTTTCATCCGGCCCTTTCCATCGATGCTCGGGTGAGCCTTTCCGAGCTTACGCTGGAAAATGTACGTAAGCTCGATTTGCTTGCCCCTTTCGGTCAGGAAAACCCCGTGCCCTGCTTTATGGCGCCTAACGTAACGCTGGTGAACCACCGTGCAGTGGGTGCTGGCAAGAACCACTTTTCTTGCAGTCTTTCTGACGGCACGGGCCAGACGGCGGCCATCATGTTCCACTGCTCCGATATCGAGACGCTTCTGGATACCGATTGTGTGGTAAACGCAGCTTTTACGCTGCAGATAGATTCGTGGCGGGGACGCGAGTCGGTGAAAGCCCTGCTGAAGACCGTTTCCCCCGCACGTTGCTGCGCGGCGCTTGAAGCCTGCCTTTCTCCCGAGGAACTGTCCTTCGTTTCTGACCTTTACGCATCCACCGAGGATGATTTTGAGGCTTCTATTGATGAATCCTTCGAAGAGGTGGAGCGCTACGAAAGCCTGCTCGAACAGAACCGGGCGCTCTGGCAGCGCTTTGCTCAGCAGGATCCGGCGGGATTGCAGGAGCGCATCGTGCGCACGCTCATCGGCGATGCCAGCCTGCATGCATCTCAGGAAGAGATCCTGCGGCATCTGGGGGCGGGGGAGTCCCTGCTGGCCATTATGGCTACGGGGCGGGGTAAATCGCTCACCTTTCAGGTGAAGGCGGCGCTGATGGCCCTTAAGCACGCTAAGGCGTCGGTTTTCGTGTATCCGCTGCGTGCCCTCATTGCTGACCAGGCATATCACCTGAACAGCGCCTTATTGCCCTTCGGTGTTTCTTCGGTGGTGCTCACGGGTGAGAGCACGCCCCAGGAACGTGCTCTTGCCTTCAAGGGCTTGGATGCAGGTGATGTGGATATCGTGCTGACAACGCCGGAATTCCTGGTTTTTCACGCGGCTGAATTCGCTGCCTCCCACCGCATTGGTTTTGTGGCTATCGATGAGGCCCATCATGTGGGCCAAGCCAAGGCGGGCAAGCGCATGGCCTATCGGTCTTTGGGCGAGGCGTTAGACCAGCTGGGAAAACCCACGGTGCTGGCGTTGACGGCGACCGCTAACGATGCGGTGGCGTACGACATCAAAGAGGTTCTTTCCTTGCGTACGCACGTTTTCGATCGCACGTCGCGGGGAAACCTTTGGATCGATGACCACCGCAACCTGAAGAACCGCGACGATTATCTTGCGCATATCGTGGCGCGCGGCGAAAAGACGGTGGTGTACGTGTCTTCGCGGGAGCAATCAGTGGCGGTTGCTCGCTCCCTGCGCAAGCGAGTGCCCCAGCTGGCCTCTCGTATCGGCTTCTACAATGCTGGTTTGACACGTGCCGAGCGCAACCAAGCTGAGGAACTGTTTCGTACCGACGCTTTCTGCGTGCTGGTGGCCACGTCCGCCTTTGGCGAAGGGGTGAACATTCCCCACATTCGCCGTGTGGTGCTCTATGGGCTGCCCTTCAATGAGATTGAATTCAATCAGATGAGTGGTCGTGCGGGACGTGATGGGAGTCCAGCGGTTATCCACCTGCTGTACGGGCACGGCGATTCTCAGGCCAACCATGCGGTGGTCAGCGGCATTACGCCACGTCGTGAGGTGCTCGTTGATGTGTATAAATATCTCCGTACCGAGCAGGCAAAACAGGGAGAAAAGCCCTTTACCCTGAATCTGGATGACTTCGCTTCTCTCGAGGGGAAGGCATCCCCCGGTTTTTCTGCAGCGTCGGTAAAATGTGCTATCGAGGTCTTCCGCGAACTGGGCTTTATCGAAGCGCGTCGCGGATGCTTCTGCGGAGATCGCATATGGGCCGTACGGGTTAATCGGCGCCCCGAAAAGGTGGATTTGGTTGAAAGCGTGCGCTTCCGTGAGGGCTTGGGCGAAATCGATGAGTTTGCGTCTTTCAGCGAATGGGCATTCTCGGCACCGGCTGACGAGCTGCTCGGTCGCATCACGCATCCCATCGTTCCCGGTCAGTGGTAAGCTTTACGCTTCTATTTTTCTCATTTACTCACGCTTTGATGTGCGAAAACCGTATAATCAGAACTCATCAATTATGCGCGAAAGGAGGCAGCCCTGATGAAAGATACGACCAATGCAGCCACTTCATCGGCTGCCGTGTACGATTCATATCACGACACCGAGCTTTTAGGCGTTGCTCTTGAGGATTCCAGCGATGCGAACGAGTTTCTGTTGGGACATCAGGAGGGAAGCGATGTTCCTTTTGCTCCTGCGGCACTGACGGGTAAAATCGCACCGGGCATCTTCACGCCCGAAGAGCGATTCTGCACTCTTTATGAAGCTTTGGCATCCTATCTGGATGAAGACGAGCTGGATTTGGTGTCCCGCGCCTACCGTTTTGCCGCCGCAGCTCATGAGGGTCAGTGTCGCAAGTCCGGTGAGCCTTTTGTGGCCCATCCGGTTGAGGTTGCCCTCATTCTTTCGGGTCTGCGTATGGATGCGGAGACCATCTGCGCGGCGCTGTTGCACGACACCGTCGAGGACACCAAGGCCACCACGGAGCAGCTGCAGGAGCTTTTCGGCGAATCGGTGGCGCGTCTGGTGGATGGCGTCACTAAGATCACCCGTATCGAGGTGGAAAACCTTTCCGACGAACAGGCGCAAACCATTCGCAAGATGTTCGTTGCCATGAGCAAAGATATCCGTGTGGTTATCATCAAGCTGGCCGACCGTCTGCACAATATGCGCACCCTGGGTGCTCTGCGCGAAGATCGGCGCATTTTCAAATCCCGCGAGACCCTGGAAATCTATGCGCCCATCGCGCATCGTTTAGGCATCAGCTCCATCAAGTGGGAGCTGGAGGACCTTTCCTTTTTCTACTTGGAGCCCAACAAGTATAAGCAAGTGGCGCGCATGGTCATGGAGAGCCGTGCGGAGCGTGAGGCATATCTTTCCCAGGTCATGGGCATTTTACGTGCCGAAGTTGACCGTATGGGCATCCCGTGCCGCATTGAAGGGCGTCCTAAGCACCTGTACTCCATCTACGAGAAGATGACCCAGCGGGGAAAGGGCTTTTCAGAGATTTACGATCTGATTGCCGTACGCATCATCGTGAAAGATATCAAGGACTGCTATTCGGCCTTAGGTGCGGTGCATACGCTGTGGCACCCCATGCCGGGTCGCTTCAAAGACTACATCGCCATGCCCAAAGACAATATGTACCAGAGTCTGCACACTACGGTCATCGGCCCTGCTGCGCGCCCTTTGGAGGTGCAGATTCGTACCGAGGACATGCACGCCCAGAGCGAGTATGGCATTGCCGCCCACTGGCGCTACAAGGAAAAGGGAGCTACCCGAGGCGACCTTGAGCTTGATAAGCAGCTGGCATGGCTTCGTGAAACGGTGGACTGGGCCGATGAGACCCAGGATTCGCGTGAGTTCCTGAAGTCGCTGAAGGTCGATCTGGCACCTACCGAGGTGTTCGTGTTTACTCCCAAGGGAGACGTGAAGAGCCTCCGTGCGGGATCGACCCCCATCGACTTCGCGTACGCTATCCATACCGAGGTAGGCAATCATTGCGTCGGCGCCAAAGTAAACGGTGCCATCGTGCCCTTAAGCTATCGCCTGCAAAATGGCGATCGCGTGGAAATTCTCACTCAGAAGAGTGCCACGCCATCGCGCGATTGGGTGAGCTTGGTCAATACGCCATCGGCACGCAGTAAGATTCGCGCGTACCATTCTCGTGTCAGCCGCAGCGATGATTTGCAGCTGGGTCGCGACAAGCTGTCCCGCGAGGTGAAGAAGCACAAGATGGGCATTTCCAATGCCATGATGATGCGCGCTACTCAAGATGTATCCAAGCAGCTGGGCTTCAACAATCCCGAGGATATGCTGGTTCAGGTCGGTGCGGGCAAGGAAAGCGCTCAGCACGTAGCCAATCGTGTGCTGAAGCTGTTGGCGGATGCGGGCTCTACCGAGCAAAAAGAGCCGTTCCTCGTGACGTCCGCGACCAACAAAGCGGTTGTGCCCCCCATGCTGACCACCGTAAAAACAGCCAACCGGAAGCAGGCTCATTCTTCCCATGGCGTGGTGGTCAAGGGCTTGGACGATGTGCTGGTACGTCTTTCCCGCTGCTGCAATCCCGTGCCCGGCGATCAGATTTTAGGCTTTGTGACCCGTGGCCGGGGCATCTCGGTGCATCGCGACGACTGTCCCAATGCGGTAGAGCTGAAGCGCAGCTCCGAGCGTATCATCGAGGTTTCCTGGGCTCTCGAACCAGGAGATGAGGTGTCGTATGAGGTCGAATTGCAGCTGGAGGCCATGGATCGCATGAATCTGCTGCGCGATGTGACCCAGGTGCTTTCCGAATGTGGAGCTAACGTGCTGGTATGCACCACAAATTCCCATAAGGACAGTATGGTTTCTATGCGTTTCCGGATCCAAATTTCCGATATTTCCTTTATTGAGACGGTGTTGAAAAAGCTTGGTGCCGTCAACGGCGTGTTCGATGCGCATCGCATGATTATCGGCGCGCAACCCTCCAAGAGAAAGAAGCATGCACGATGAGCAGCAATACTCAATTTACCTGCGGAAAGGTCGAGATCACCCATTTAGTTTTGGGTCCCATCGAAACCAATGTCTACCTTGTGCGCAATGAAGCGGGTGCATTTGTGGTGGACCCCGCCGATGACTGCCCTGTCATTTTAGCGGCGCTTGAAGAAGCAGGCGTTGTTGCTCTTGATGCTATTGTCGTCACCCACGCCCATTTTGATCATACGGGCGCACTTGCGCAGCTGCGCCAAGCTACGGGTGCTCAGGTCATGGCTTCGGTGGACGATGCTCCTGCCATTGAGCATCCCGATGCTCATGCTTCACGCACGCTGCCTCCTGTTGAGAAATGTGCCGTCGACCGCACGCTTGAGAACAACGAGATCATCGAACTGTGTGGCATGAAGTGGCAGGTGTTGGTCACGCCCGGGCATACTAAGGGGTCAATCTGCCTCTATCTGCCCTCCGCCGAAAATGGGGGCGAGCCGGGCCTGCTCTTTTCCGGCGACACGCTTTTTCGAGGCGCTCATGGTCGTACCGATTTTCCCGGCGGCAGCATGTCCCAGATGGGGGAGTCGTTGGGTCGCCTGAGGTTGCTTCCCGCTAACACGAAGGTATTTCCCGGGCATATGCAGTTCACCGAAATTGGCATCGAGGCGCGTGATGTTTTTCTCCGTATCCTTTAGGCTTGCACGCTGCAGAGCTGTGAGCACCCGAGTGTAAGGAAGGTTCAATGGCAAAGAAAAAGGCGTTCAACTATTTTAAAGCCTTCGAAGAGTTTTCCACTCTGGCTGTTCAGGAGTCGGATGTGCTCATTGAGGCTGTTGAGGACCTTACGAAGGGGCTTGATGTTGAGGCACTGATCAAGCGTGTGCATCATCTGGAGAATCAGGGTGATGAAATCAACCACCGCATTTGCGAAAACACGGCTATTGAGTTTATCACGCCTATCGAACGCGAGGATATTATCGGCCTCGCTCAGGCTTTGGACAGCGTGCTGGATGAGATTGAAGATGTCGTTTTCCGCTTCTACATGTTCGATGTGAAGGAAATCCCCGCTGATGCTTTGGCTTTTGCCAGAATAATCAGGAATGCCACGGTGGAACTGAACCAGCTCATGTCTGAATTGGAAGGCTTCAAGAAGCGTCCCAAAGAGCTGCGTGCCCTGCTCATCAAGGTGAATGACTCCGAGGAAGAGGGCGACCGCCTGTATATGTCTGCCATTCGAGGCTTGTTCACCCAGGAGGACGCCGACCCTGTCGATGTACTGCGTTGGACAGAGATCTACAAGCATATGGAACGTTGCTGTGACGCGTGCGAGCATGCTGCCGACATCGTCGGCACGGTGCTGCTGAAAAATTCCTAAGCATAAGGACCTAGCGGGCATATTCGCGTGATTGCTGAGTCCGCCCAAAGGCACCCCCGGGGGTATCTTTGGGCTTTGGGGGATGAGCGACAAGGGGAAACCTTCGTCTTAGGCGCGAAAGGGGCTTTGAACAAGGCCTGAACAAGAGCAAGGCGTTTTTGTTTCTGTGAAATAATTGTACGCAAAGCAATCGTTTCAGTCTTTTTAAAGGAACGGCCCGTACAATGCGTCAGGCATCAAAAAAAGGATGTATATGACGCTACGAACAAAAAAACGAGGGAATTTTCGACGGCTACGAGCGCTGTTTGTTGTGCTTGTGTCCTTGTTGGGCGTGATCATCTTCGTTTCGCAAGGTGCTCTTTCTGAATCAAAAGATGCTTCATCCTCAATGAGCTCACGTTCTGACTTTGAGGTTCAGGATATTTCTGTTGGCAGTGCATCGAGCACGCGGTCGTTTTTCTCGACGGTGGAAGGCGATGTGGATGCGATTGCTGCTGCGCTTTCAAACGTTCCCAACGAAGATGCTGTTCTGGCGTTTTCGTTGGAGTCTTCAGGTGAGCTTATCGATCTGCCCGCTGAACAGCAGCAAGCCCTTGAGGAGGCAGTGGCGAACATCGGCTCACCGGTAGCGTTTCTGCTGATTGATGCCGAGAGCGGCCAGGGGATTCAGCTCAGTTCCACCGAACCTCTTTACGCGGCGAGTTCCAGCAAGGTCTGGTTTGCGCGCTACCTTTGCCAGCTGGCTGATGAAGGCTCTCTTTCCCTTGACGACCTGGTGCCGGGCGCTGCTGCCGATTATCCTCTCAACGAGCGGGGTACCTGGGATAGCGCGTACTGCGTGGGCGCTCTGCTAGAAAACTCTTTGATCTACTCCGACAACACTGCCTATGAGACTTTGCGCGAGACCTACGAATGGACGGGATACAGTCAGTGGCTGTCTGATCAGGAGCTTGATCCGGTGACAAGGGCGAGCGCAGCTGG
>CAYFWL010000025.1:0-20048 GCA_964346845.1 uncultured Eggerthellaceae bacterium
CGCAAAAATCGGTAGCATGATGAGCACCTGACCCAAAATCATGAATACCGAACCTATGGATACGGGAAGCGCCTGATAACGCGAAAGAGCACGGCAGCGAACACAATCCACAACACGCACCAGAATAAGCCCGCTGAATACCGCATATACCCCATACATAAGATAGGTACCCAGCGTGAAGGAGCCATAGATAAAGCTTACTCCCCCATCCTCTCCCACAACTGCTTCAGGAGGAGCCAAAAACCACTCGGTGCACACGTTGGCGACTAAGATAACACCGAGAAGCGCCGCCAGAATCTTTTCAGGCAAAGAGATATGCTTTCCCGAAAAACATGCAAGCAGCTCATCCTGGGTGATGCAAGCAACCCAAATACCCAGCAAAGACAGATGAAACCAAGGCGCTATCAGACAAAAAAACTGTACGCGCATGAGAGCTGATCCGCCCGACCACACGATGAGAAAGACCAGCAAAAACAGGAAGCGATTGATAAGCGCGTTTTTCTTCGCGGCCACCAAGATGCAGAACTCAAAGAGATAAATGAACAGCGCCGTCAAAGGCACAAAGGCAAAGCTGCTCGTCATGAGAGCATCACCTTATCCCCCGCTGCCGCCTTCCCTGGCAGGGGAACCAACTTGTTCACGGCATCGCACAGCTGAGCAATCTGCCGTCTACGGGGGTTTATCGCGGCAATGGGCTCACCCCCCAACGCCTCATACGCCTGGAAGGACCCCGTTTGCAAGAACGTAATCTGCAACGGCTCCATTTCAAGAATCGTGCGCAGACTATCGTACTCGGTATCGAGATAATTGAAATATATTTCCAGATGGCTGCGAATAATAGTCTCGCTGACCGCCAGACTCTCTAACGATTGCGCGTCAAGTTCAATATACATATGCAGGTAGGGATGGCCCGTTTCCTGGTGAAATTCCTTGGCGGCACACCATCCCACAATGGGAAGACGAGAAAGAGCCACCACCTCATTGATGGAGTTTTCCGTAATACGGGTAAAGCCGGCGATATCGATAACGCCCGGCACACGATCGACATAGGTGAAACGCGGCAAATGAGAGTGATCCGCAGCATCGCCAATGCCGACACAGCGATACATATCGCCCGTACGATAGCGGGCAAAGGCGCCGCCACGCAGCGAAGTGATAACCAGCTCGTAGAGCTGCCCAGGCTCCACCTGATCCATAGTGACAGTCGGAAGACGACGCTCATCACTTCGCACATATTCCTCAGGTAAGAATTCATAGAAGCATGCATCAGGGAAAAAGTACAGGCTGGAGCGATTCCAGGTTTCGGTGCCCACCAAACCACATTCAGTACCGGCAAAAAGCTCCATGGGACGAATACCCCACTGCTTTTCCAAATCATCCTTATAGCAGGCGTTATCAGTGCCCGCTATAACAAATCCCCGCAGGTCAAACAAGTCTTTCGGCAGCATCTCACGGCCTTCGGCTTTCGCTTTCTTGCGCGCCTTCAGAACACGCGTGGCCATGCTCAGCGAAGGAAGTGATTTCGAGCCGGACACGCGAGATGAACTGCCGGAAGAAACCGCCCTCGTCATCTTCTTGCTCATGAAATGCCCCACAGAATCCATGGTCAAGAAATAATCGACACCGCTGTTCAGCGCGAGCTTGAAGCCATAGGTCACTCGTTCGGAAAAGCTCATGGTTTTTGTGGTCTTATGGGGAGGCATAAAGTGAAAATGGAACTCTTGGTCAAGAATGATGCCCATGAGTCCCGTCAAAAACGGCAACGGCGCCAAACCAGAAAGCACCTTAGTGCCAATGCGGTACTGACCCCATGCCGTAGCGCTCGCCAGCATGATGATCGCTTTGCCATTGCGCTTGAAAGAATCCAAGATGCCTTGCGTGTAAGGGGCTAACTTAAGGGGACGTTTCCCGCCTTCCCAGGTAGTCTCGACCCAAGTCACGGCGGGAGCGGGCAACATATCCTCGCGGCGCGCCAGCAGGATGTCAGCATAATCTTCGTAGGTTGTCAGCGGAACCTGCTGGCAGAACTCCTGGATAGAGGAAGGTTTTTCTCCCTTCAGGATGCTTTGTCCCACACCGCTCGGGCACCACAGTGTGAGCTGCTCCTCCATCAGGCGGTGCTGAATATGCATGTAGTCGTCAAGGGAGAGACTCAGAAAACCGCAGTATTCATCCCAGGTTGTCTGAGGGTCAGACACATCTCTGCCACTGTATAGGTCGAAGTCTTTCGCATGCGATCTTCTCAAGAAACTCATGCTTTCTCTCCTTTCGTAGGGAGAGAAGAACATGCCGCGCGTATGCTGTTCGCCGTAGGAATGAAGAAGGGCACGCACCGACGATAATCGGCATAATCGCAAAAGATGCGCGGAAAGCTCCACGCATCTTGGAAAAGCATATACGCCACGTTCCCCGCGCACAAAAGGGCGCAGGAAACGAATGCAGCGACACTGCGAAAAGCCAAGGCCATAAAGAGAAAGAAAAGGCAATACCACAGCACGCCAGGATGACGGCACAACGCATACATGCCAGCTCGATAGGTGGACCTCCCCTGCGTAGGACGGGAGTAGGTACCTGCGGGAAGAGAAAAGAAGAGCGCTTTGAGCATGAGCGCAAAACTGACCCCCGCCCCGCCCAAGCATACAAGAGAGACGAGATCACGGGGAAAAACGGCAATCTGATCAAGCGCCAACAAGAAACTTGCTGCAATCACCAAAAAGCAGCCGGCGTAGAAAAAGACACGCCCTTTTCCAAACTGAGGGCGTTTAACGAGGAACACATCATAGAGAAAGAAGAGCCCGTAGGCCATCAGAACAAGCACTGCTACATAAAGCACGACAGCCAAACCTCCCCCTCAGATGTTTATTCGCTCCGTATTCACTATATATCCCCGAATACGTCTATTATCGCTTCAGTATAAGCACATATTGTAGCGTTTAATAAGCAGGAGGGAAGCTATCAATCCTCCCTTTGTGGAAAAGTTTACCTATTGTTGCTCAGGATGCGCCGTTTACCTTAAAAAACTCTTTGGTGGATTCAAAGCCAACCAAAAGACCACCGGGCTCAGCATAGTACGAGCAGAGGCCCTGATTTTCTCCGATGGAAAGGGGGCAATCGGGGAAACGTTCTTTAATGGCACATGCCAGTTTTTCGGCAGCAGCGGGATTCATCGTATGGCGCAAGCAAACCCTTCCTCCTGCAAAGCCGGCATCAAGCATGTTCTCCAGCAGCTGTTTGAGCGCATGCTTTTCTCCGCGAGTCTTATGCGTCACCTGGACGGCACCGCTTTCGCTCCCCTGGCCAAGAAGGCGGATATTAAGAGCACTGGTCAAGCGAGCGAGCAAGGGGTTCACGCGACCGTTTCGGGCGAAGTTGTCCACCGTTTTAAAGGAAAACATAAGACGCGTGTATCTCGTGTAGTCCTGGATAGCTTCCACGATTTCGTCGAAAGAGCGATTCTCGCCAATAAGCTGGGCATACTTCTCAATAAGAAGCTCGAGTTCGGGACCGGTTGTTCGGGAATCCAGCACAAAAACACGGGCGTCCGGATGGTGCTGCCGATAGAGATCAGCCGCATTGAGAGCGGCATCGTAGCCACCAGAAATCGCGCTGGTCAACGCCAGCGCGAACACCTCATCGGCGTCTCCGAAGGCAAGAGTCCAATCCGCAACGTTAGGACATGAGGTCGATGAAGGCCCTTTTGCAGCCTTGAGCGCATCGAAGAGCGCTTGCTTTTCGAGAAATTCATCGTCGACGAACTCCTCATCACCAACACGGATCTTCAAGGGAGCACTCGCGAAAAACATCCCCGGGAGAGAGCGAACGTTGGAAGAGGAGTCCGCCACAATTATTCGCTTCACCGACACCCCTTCCTTTTGCAATCGCCATCGATACCCTAAACAAGTGCACCTCCGCAGCTGGAGCCAAAACCGGCAGCACAGCTATAGCAAATGGGATGGGTGCGCACCTGACGTGGGGGCAACTGCCCCGAAGCCATGTCGGAAATTGTAGCATCGCGTCCTTCACACTGTAAACATAAACCTAAAACATGGTTGACTTCGCAGTCGTAGAGGCGTCCATCGTAGTCGACGTTTATCTGATCGAGGCACATCATGCGCGTGACCGCCATAGCATTAAAATTATCAGCCAAAAGCGCCAAATAGGTATCGAACATCCCCGAATCCAAAAGGTCTTCGGCAAAGCGCCCCAGGGCATAATTGTTGAAAGCCAGCAAGCTATCGAAGCGAATGCCCTGTTCCTGCTCGAGTTTCACGCGATAAGCCTCCTCGATCATATCCTGAGGGGGTGGCAGGAAGGGACCCGCCACATTGAACACCAGGTCAAGCACGAGCCCCTCCCCCTTGCCGTAACCACGCTCATTGAGCTTTTTTATACCCCGGCACACGCGCTCGAAAACGCCCTTGCCCCGCTGACTGTCGGCCATATCGGGCAGATAGAAAGGCAAGCTGGCAACCACCCGCACACCGGTTTCGGCAAAGAGATCGACAAGGTGCTCGTAGCGTGGAATTTCCAGCAGCGTGAGATTCGAACGAACGATGACTTCACGCGCCAGCTTAGCCGATTCGCGCAAGAACCACTCGAAATCAGGATGGAGCTCGGGAGAGCCGCCGGTGATGTCCATCACCTTGAAACCGCCCGCTTTAAAAGCCGCCAGAACAGCTTCCATGGTTTCGCGGGACATACGCTCGTTATTTTCAGGGCCGCACGCCAGATAGCAATGTTTGCAGGCTAAATTGCATGCATAGGTGATATTGACCTGCATGGTTTGTTGGCAATCGCGGGTCTGAAGAAGAGTGGGCTCACCCACCCGATCCTCAAAGGTCTTGTAGCCCATGCGCTCATAGGCATCGTCTAAGAATGCCTGATCTATCGTGCAGGTTCCTGCGTGCACCTCCAAAGCTTGCTGAGCCCGCAGCGCGTTAAAAGAACCCCGGTGATGACCTGGCTGAGAGATCGTGAAGAACTTACCATAGCGAGAAGCCGCCAGCATGGCGGCCGTATTTCCGCTAACAGCAACAGGTTTCCCCTTCTTGAAGCGAATACGGTCAGAGTAGTCGAAATAGCGGGGCATTTCAGGCATCCCACCGTGATAGGTTGCTACCTGGCCGTAATCTTCTTCGCTCGCTTCAAGGCCCTGTGCCTTGATGGCGCGCACCGTACACGAGGTGAAAGACATGAAGCCCAGCTTTGTTTGCAGGTCAAGAGCGCCCATATGCATATCGTCAACCACGGTATGCACGAAGCTCGGCCAGCCCACCTTTGCCATTAAGGCGCGAAAATCCTTCTCGTACAGAGCGCCGCCCAAACACTCGCCGATAAGCACCGGGTCACGGCGCAACTCATCGCTCATACGGCGATCAGAGTAGACATCGGAAAAATACAGTTCGCCGCCGGGCTTCAGCACGCGATACACCTCGGACAAAACCAGTTCTTTGAAGGGAGAGAGGTTGATCACGCAGTTTGATACCACCAGATCAATGCTACTGTCCTTAATGCCGCATGCTTTGAGGTCCTCGATGAAACCCACGCGAAACTCAACGTTGCTCTCATCGAAGCCAAAGCGCCGACGTTGCTCATCCTGATAGGCGCGCGCTATATCAATCTGGGATTGGGTCATATCCACCCCGATAACGCGACCTGTCGGACCCACCAACTTTGACAGCACATAGGCATCACGCCCCGTGCCACAGCCTAAGTCAAGCACCGTGGCGCCTTCCAGCGCAGGGGGAATAGGAGAGCCGCAGCCGTAGAAGCGCTCAACGATTTCATCGGCAATGAGCGGCATAAGTTCGGCCACGTAGCGCGGCGGTGCGCTGGTGGTGCAGCAAGTTGCATCGGTCTTCAGATCGTCAGAACTCGACAGGTGACTTCCGTAATAGGCCTGCACTTCCTCATGAACAGTTGTTGGAATCATGATTCTCCCTGTAAGAACCGGGCACCTTCGTTCTCAAGCCACCCGATAAAACCCGTATTTCGCTCGCCAGATAATCTAGAAACGTGAGGCACGGCCACCGTTACGGCGACCCTCATCGTAAAAGCCGAAGCATTCAGTAAAAATAGTCTGGCACTTCAAGTTGTGGCGCTCTTTGATGGCATCGATAGCATCGTCCATGATTTCAGCCATAGTTTCAGACTCGCAAAGGGCACGTGCATTCACGATGAGGGCCATGGCGGTATACTCTTGCTGTAATCTGCGATCATATTCGATATCGTAGTCGACGCCGATGAGAGATGCTTTCACGTAATCATCGCCTTCACCTGCAGCAAAGAGCTTCAAGTGAGGAACGTTGCGTTTCGCATCGATGAGACCATCGCGAATCGACTCGAAGAAATCATCAACCACCTGATTGAAGTCGATGTTCGCCCCCGTTTTCTCCTTGGCGAAAAAGCGACGATTGTACCAACACATGTGGCGTTCGGCCTGATCCATCTCTTCAGAGCCATAGCCGATCTCACGATGAAGGGCCGCTGCGCGATGCTCCATGAGGTAATCAACGACCTCTTCCACGCCTTCTCCCGTACGAGCGCTCATGCACATAACAGGAATATCGGGATAGGCGGTGCGGATGAACTCGAGATCGGCTGCAAGCTCGTCTTCGTAGAGCATGTCAATCTTGTTGAGGACGATGAGGTCAGCCTCGGCGATTTGAGCGTTCAGCAAGAAGCGCATCTCTTCGGGCAGGTTGATATTGGCACGCTCAGGCAAAATCATGCGCAGACGCTCAGGGTCAACGATGCAAGTCAGGGGAAGAAGCTCGTATTTGTCGGGATATTCCTCCTTTATCTTGATAACCACGTGGTCCAATGAGCCCAGGCCGCTACCGGGAATATCGGACATCACAACGCTGCAGCCCTTGTCCACCAGCCCGTCGATACGATGCACCAAATCTTCGGTAACGTAACAGATGCAGTCACCCGTAATCTCGGAGATCTCCACGTCGACCATGCGCGTTAAATCGGCATCGACCAGATTCTTCGCACCTAAGTCGTTCGCGATGATGCCCCCTTTGCCATACTTCCGGTTAATCACGCGGGCCATAGCTATCATGCTGGTTGTTTTGCCGGCACCCAAAAAGCCCGTCACCACCATATAGGAAGGCTTTGTCATATGCAGCTCCCTCTGTCGTAATCGTTGTTCGCTAGCAGGATACGTTATTTCCTGCTCCGTGCGCTTGAAAATCTAGCCATTAACAATTATTGTCTATAACTATTATTGGATTGTATCTGACATATAGGAGAGATACAACAGCTCTACGCGTGCTCGTCATGGATGAGATGCGCGGTGCCACCAGCAGCCGAAGTTATTGTGTTTCAAACTACGGCGATTCAGCGATTCAGTGATTGCAGCACGCATGTCAAGGTGATGGCTGGTATCATCGGGGGAGGTCTGCTTGATACGACGCTTGATTGCTTGCTGGCCGCTTCGTTAGAAAGGCCGTCACGCGGACTGAACGGTTCCACCCGAGAAAAAGAATTCCCCAGAGAGAAAAGAGAAGCATGTCTGCAGGAAAAGCAAATTGCCTTGTGTGCGGCGAAGCAATCGCCTACTACGAAGAAGCACGGAAATACACCTGTGTCATCTGCGGAAAGTCTGAGAGGGGTCACTGCGCTTGCACTCAAGATCACTACGTATGCGATAGCTGCCATCGCAGCGAAGGTGTACGTATGAGCATCGAATACCTGCTTACGGCACAGTCTAAAAACCCTGTTGAGCTCTGCATGCATATGATGGACCAGGATGTCATCTACCCCAATGGCCCCGAACATCATACGCTTATCGGCGCATGCCTCTTGGTTGCCTACGTCAACGCCGGTGGTGTTCTCGACAAGGAAAAGGCCCTTGAAGAATTAAAGAAACGCAGCTTGGATGTGCCGGGTGGCACCTGTGGTTTCTGGGGCACTTGCGGTGCTGCCGTGAGCGCTGGCCAGTTCTGGAGCATCGTTTCGGGATCATCCCCCTTAGCATACGACGCCTGGGGCCAGTGCCAGCAACTGCCTTCCATCATCTTGGGACAGCTGGCTGTCTACGGAGGTCCCCGCTGCTGCAAACGCACCGGCTTTATTGCCTTGCAAGAATCGGTGAAATTCGCACGTGAGATCACGGGTATCGAGATGGAGCTCCCTGAAAAGATCACCTGCCGTTGGTTTTCCCGCAATGCCGAGTGCTTGCGCACAAGGTGTCCCTTCTTCCCCGAAGACGCTGTTCATCCTAACGATAGATGATCTTGCGGTAGGCTTGTGACAAATGACCTGTCCCCTTGTCATAATTATGCCAAGGGGACAGGTCATTTGTCACAAAACCTTGCTGCGCTAATGCTGGTTCACCCGCGTGATCTTCACAACGCCTGCCTGCACAGCAGAACAGGCAAGGCATTCGGATACGAGCACGTCGGCGCGAAGCGAGCCACTCGGTTTCGCTTCCAGAGAAAAGCGAAGCATCGTGCCATCAAGCTGAAGATCCCCGACCAAAAAATCAGCTACCGTGATGGTCTTTTCTTTCTTCTTACGCAGCACCGTAATGGTTTCAGGCACCTGCAGCTGCGCTATCGGCTCGGTGAGCTGGACTTCGTAATCGGAAAGGGGATAACAGACGGAAGCCGCCGGAGCATTGTGCTCAACATAGGCACACGCGAAAACCATCAAGTCGGCTGCGCTAGCCGCCTGTAAAGCCGCAAGGGCTTTCTGCGGCGCACAGTACTCCGTGAGCAGCACATCGAAGATTTCCTGGGTGCCGCCAACACCTACCGGAAGCGCCGAGCCAAAGGCAATGCGCATGTGCGGCGAGAAACCTTGACTCACGGCAAAGGGCAAGCGGGCACGACGCACCGCGCGTTCAAGCGCACGAGCAACTTCCAAATGGGAGAGCAGCGCAAGGCGGCCTGTTTTACAAAAGCGGAATCGAAGACGAAACAGAGCGGGATCACTCATAAACCGACCTCCTTTTCGCGAGCAGCCGAATCAAGACCCTCAACAGGGGAACCCGTCTTTTCACGGGGAGCAGCAAGCATGTTGTCTACCCCGAGCACCTGACATGCCCCACAGCCAGAGCAGGGACCAAAGGTGCAATCAGGCGTTATCGTTTCTTCGAATGCCTTCTTGCGCTCATGCGCCAAAAACTTCGTAGACACCCCACAAGAGATATGGGCCCACGGCATCACATAGCTACTGTCATACGACGCCTGCGCAATGCTCGCAGAGTCAATCCCCCGCTCGGCGGCAGCATCCAGCCAAGCTTGCTGGTTGAAAAGCTCACTCCAGGCGTCAAAACGCGCGCCTTTTTCCCAGGCGGAGTAAACCCATGAGGAAACCTCGCGGCCCCCACGACTCATAACCGCTTCAACAAAGCTGGTTTTAGGGTCGTGCCAACCCACATTGATAGCGCGGAGCTTGATAGAATTTCGAAGCAGATTAACCCGACGACGGGCCTCTTCAGGTGAAATCTGCCCCTCCCACTGAAACGGTGTTTGAGCCTTAGGCACAAACAGGGCGCATGAGATACTGATTTGAATAGCACCGCGTTGATCAGGAGGAACGATTTTCCGAGCACGTTCGAGTACCTGCTGAGTCAAACGAGCGATACCCTTGATATCATCATCGGTTTCCGTGGGAAGGCCGATCATGAAATAGAGCTTGCAGCGGCGCCAGCCAGCGGCAAAGGCAGCGTCAACAGCACTGAAAAGATCCTCTTCGGTAACGCCTTTGTTGATAACATCGCGCAGACGCTGGGTACCCGCCTCAGGGGCAAAGGTCAGACCGCCCTTTTTCTGACCCGCAACGAGGCCCGCAAGATCAACACCAAAAGAATCCAAACGCTGAGACGGCAGCGAAATGCGCACTCCCTGCCCTTCACAGGCACGGTTGAGGCGCATCAGTATATCGGCGATTTGCGAATGGTCCGTCGTAGAGAGGGAGGTCAGGCTCACCTCATCATAGCCCGTCTCAGCCAAACCCGTCAGCACCGACTCAACGATGTTGTCAGCCGAGCGCTCACGCACAGGTCGATACATCATGCCCGCTTGGCAAAAGCGACACCCCCGCGCACAACCACGCAGTACCTCTACATTCAAGCGGTCATGCACCACTTCGGTGTAAGGCACCACGCAAGGCTCCCAGCCGGAGCTTTCGGCAAAGCCTTCAAAGATACGCTTTTCAATAACGACAGGAAGTCCTTCGAGCGTGGGCTCAATCCACGCACCCGCCCTTTGAGCCTCCGAAGGGGTACGCCAGCGGTACAGCGAGGGAACGTAGGTACCGGGCAATTGCGCAAGCGCAACAAGAATCTCTTTGCGACACGCCCCCTGCTTGCGCAGACGGCGAATGAGCTGCAGCGTCTCAGGTGTTGCCCTTTCCCCCTCACCGATAGTGATGGCATCGAAAAAGAGCGCAAAGGGCTCAGGATTGTACGCGCAAGGACCGCCTCCCACGATGATAGGGTCATCCTCACCACGCTGGTCGCTCAATACGGGAATACCCGCTAGATCAAGCACTTCCAACACGTTGGTGGCGCACAGTTCGTGCGGAAGCGTGATACCTACGACATCAAACTCTTTGACGGGCGCACAGCTTTCCAGTGAAAACAGGAGAAGCTGTTCGGCACGCATGCGATCGCACATATCGACCGCAGGAAGAAATCCCCGTTCAGCGCACAAGCCCTCCTCCGCATTAACCGCATTCACCAGAATGCGAATCGCCTGATTCGCTTGACCCAGCTCATAGGTATCGGGGTATATCATGCAGAAAGAGAAGTCGGCGTCTTGCTTCACGCGACTCCCCCACTCATGATTCAAATAGCGTGCGGGACGCTCCACACACGTCAGTAAAGGCTCAAGCCGTGGCCATACGTCAGTCATATCGTTCCTCTCAAGGAGCAAAATTGCCTATTTAAGCATGGATTTAATACCGGCGGCAAATGATTGCGCAGCACCTTTTGCAAGCTGCCGCCCCAAAGGTCCTGCCGTTTTCGCCGCAGATCCCGCAAAGGCGACGGCGACGTTTTTGACATCCTTTGCCGTTTGCGCGATCTGTTGGCTTTTGTCCGCAGGAACGCTCGGCTCGGCACGCTGGACTCCCCGCGCCGTATGAACCAGCGCCAACGCAGCGTTCTTTGCGCTCATCACCGTACCGGTAACACCCATGAGACCTGCGCCATTCTCAAAATATTCAATGGCAGCGCGTCCCATGGCGAGCGTCGTTGTGTAGCCGATGGCTCCCTTTATCGCCCAGCCCAAAGCGGGCACGACGCTCACCGCACTGCGTGCGAGCGTGCGAGCAGCAAATGCGCCACCGATAACCGCCAAAAGCTCTTTAGCGCGATCAAGGGTCATCGACACCACATACGCCGCAGCAATCTGAGGAATCATTTTTATTTGATTCAGGGTCATAACAGGCATATCAGCCCCAGGAAGGATAACGACAACACCAATTCCCGCATTTTGAACAGCGGTCGCATTGACGGCCTCTAAAGACAAAGGACGGGCCACAAAAGGAAATGCCAGCGCAAAAGACAGGCGCTTTTCGCGGCAAGTCTCGATAATCCACTCACCCATGCGGTTGTTAAAAGCGCGTTTTGCCTCTTCGTCCAATAGATTGGGCAGCGTCTGCTGGACGGCCACTTCAGAACCCGCCCGTTTGAGAAGCTTCCCCAGGCCGAAACCTTTTGCCCTCTGACGCAAAGACGCGGCACGGGTCGAAACAGCACGACCACGCGAAAGCTCCCCCGCCTTTTCTTCGGCGCCCTCCAAATCAGAAGCTGCCGAAAAATATGCGACTCTCTCTTCCTCCACCGTCATGTCGATAGCATCAGGCGTCAGAATCTTACCGAAAAAGTTATCAAAAGCCTCCTGCGCACGTGATTTTGCTTCATCGCTCAAATCGGGAGAAATCAAATCACCCTCCGGAAGGGGATAACCGCTTTCCTCGGCTAATTTTTTCACCTGATCATACAAGGTGGTGACCACCATCACCGGCACCCCTGCCTGGCGAATCGCGGCGGCAAGCGCACCGATGCGCCCATCCAAACCCGCAACCAAGATGACCGCGTCATCGCTTGATGAGGGAGAAAAATCAACCCCATCCACATACCCCATCGTAATACGAGCATGCGTCGCTGCACTTGCAAAGAGCGCACGCACATGCGCGATGATATCGGCGGGAGCGGTGCCATCAATAAGGATGTTTACCGAAAGAGCCATCTGTCGAGCAGCATCGATATTGACCGCTTCGTTCATAACCTCTTTTATATCAACGGGCAACCTCATATATGCGCTCCTTTCCCACGCCGGCACTGTGCGACCACACCGAACCGATGAGACCTAACGTGATGAAATTCATCAGCAGGGCTGATGACCCATAGCTCACAAAAGGCAACGGGATGCCCGTGATGGGCATCAGGCCGCAGTCCATGCCGATGTTCTCCAGAATCTGAAACAGCCACATGCCCACAATGCACATCACAATGAGCGTGCCGAACAAACTGCTGGCATTGCGCGCAATCTTGAAAGACTGATAAATAAGGCCCGCATACAACGCTAAGAGCACAAGCGCGCCTACAAACCCAAATTCCTCCGCCAGCACGCAAAAAATAAAATCGGTCGGAGCCTCGGGAAGGTAGTTCAAGCCCGTCTGGGTTCCGTTACCGAAGCCTTTCCCGAACAGACCACCCGATCCGATTGCAATCTGCGCCTGACGTAAATTATACCCGCTCCCCGACGTATCGGCGGACGGGTCGAGAAATACCAGAATACGTTGACGCTGGTAGTTTTTGAGCAAGCGATATTCCGTGCCGCCGCTGGCAGTCTGATACTTCAACACCTCGTCCAAGGCAAGGATCGCCAGGATAGCGAGGATTCCCGCGCCTACCGTCAGGAGTAGGAATTTAGGTCGCGCGCCGCCCACCACCAGCGCCGTTGCATCGATGAAAAGATAGACTAAGCCGGTACCCAAGTCGGGCTGGGTCATAATGCACAAAAAGGGAATCGCCAGCACAACGAGAGCCTTGAAATATTCTCGCGGGTCGTCCAGTCTGCCGCCGTATTTCGCTACCACACTGGCAGCTAAAAGCACCACGGTAACCTTAGCAAGCTCACCCGGCTGAACGCTGATACCCAGATTAATCCAAGATTGAGCTCCCTTGGATTCAACACCGATCACCGGCAGATGGGGCGAGAGGATAAGCACCACATTGATGACGAGCAAGATAAGCATCATGTGCTCAAGGCGCCGATAATCAAAATGCCAGACGATAGCCATGGCCACCGTGCCCAAAGCCACCGTGCTAGCCTGACGTGAGAAGCTATACGTCTCTGGATCATGGGAAACGGCAGAATACACCACTACCAGACCAAGAGCCATCAGCAAGAACACATTCACCAAGAAGGGAATGTTGAAAGCCCGCAAAAAACCGGGAAGCTTGCGCTTCTGACGAGCACTCCCCGGCTGAGAAGCACTGAGGGGACCGATTTGTGGAGATAGGTATGCCATATTAATCGGTTCTTCCCGCATTCGTCTTTTCGCGCTCTTTATACTTGCCGGTCGACCCCGCAATACGACCCATATCAGCAGAGGTCAAATTACCCTCATCAGCCTGCATCAAGGCATTCATAACCGCCGCACCCACTGGGGATGCCACCGCAGAACCGCCGCCGCCTTCCTCAATGAGTACCGACACCACATATTTAGGGTCATCATAGGGAGCGTAGCACACAAATACGGCAAAGTCGTCTTTTCCAGCAACTTCTGCGGTGCCCGTTTTTGCCGCAGCATCGATGCCGTATTCCTCAAAGCGCAGGTACATATCGTAGTTTTCGTTCACAACACCGTGGAGCGCCTCACGCACAATCTTCAGATGCTCGGGGTTCACATCGGGTGTGCCCAACTCTTCGGGCGTATAGCGAACAACCACATCTCCCTGCTCATTTCGAATATCCTGCAGAAGATGAGGGCGCATAAGCTTACCCGTAGCAATGGCGCCATAGGCGACTGCCAGCTGAAGAGGGGTCACCAGCACATAGCCCTGACCGATAACCATATTGGTCATGTCACCGCCGCGCCACGAAGCCTCTTCGGGCGTGTTCTTGAAAAACTCCTTTTTCCATTCGGCCGTCGGGATACGTCCCGAAGCCTCGCCCGTAATATCCAAACCCGTAGAAGCACCCAGGTTGAACTTCTTTATTTCGTCCTGCATGGCCGTTGAGGAAAGCGTACCTGCTTGAGCGGCATCCCAGAAATCTTTCGCAATCTCGTAGAAGGTAACGTCACAGGAATTAACGATCGACTCATGAAAGCTCTCCGTGCCATGGCCGCTGCGCTCCCAACACCTCTGGATATCGCCGGAGCCAAAGCCATCCCACCAGCCAGCGCACTCCCACGTCTTGCTGCTGTTGGCAAAACCATATTTCAAACCCGCGAGGCCCGTGAACGCCTTCATGGTAGATGCAGCGGGATACGCGCCCGCAATTGCACGATTAAGCAGCGGGTACTGGGATTCTTGAGTGTTGTAGGTATCCCACACGCTTTGCGTGATGCCCCCGACAAAATTGGCAGGCGAAAAGGTGGGGAAATTGGCCAGCACCGAAATGCCGCCGTCTTTCACATTCATAGCCACGACGCAACCCGCAACACCTTTACCGGTGCCAATAGTGCCTTCTTCGGGTGCGATGAGGTCGGCTAAGGTTTGCTCGGCGACATACTGCGCGGGACCGCAGATGGTTGAATAGAGGGTGGATCCCTGGACAGCCTGGATTTCGCTCTTCACTTCGCGCACATTACCGCCCGAATCAGCGACAACGACGCGTCGGCCATGATCGCCCGCCAAGAGATCATCGTAGGCTGCCTCGATGCCGCTTTTACCCACATCGTCGCCGAACCGCAGATCGCGTCCTTCAGAGACGTTCGCCAACTCTTCCTGCGCAACGCTGCCGGTATAACCCACCGCATGAGCTGCCAAAGCGCCGTAAGGATAGTCTCGCACCGTGCGCGTTTCGACGGTGACACCCGGAAAGGCATCGGAATGCTCACGGATATAGGCGATATCACGCAAGCCGACATCGCTTGCCACCACGCGCTTGCTCTGGGCGCCGGCACTGGTATCTTGAATGCGAAGGCGAATGATATTGCTTGGAATGCCGAGCACCGCCGAAAGACGTCCCACCACATCGCGGTTGCTCGCCACATCGCCATCGGCCAGAACGGTAAGACACGAGCGGTTCTTCACCAGAGGAATACCTGTCCTATCGCAGATGAAGCCACGGGGTGCGGGCGTGGAAACCGTATTGTAGCGATTATCGTCAGCGGCATTCTGATACAATCCCGTGTTCAGCACCTGCATGCCAAAAAGCTTGATCCCAAGAACACCGAAGATTGCAGCTGCAGCGGCAAACATCACGTTAAAACGTGATTTCAAAGCATCGGCAGGAGTTTTATGAGGAAGCCCGCTTTCGGTGGAATCCCCGGGTATCGTGGTGCCTTCAGGCAAGGATGAGGCCACGCCCACCGAAGAAACGGTATGCACTCTGCGATAGCTCGAGGGAGCATGCGTCGACGAGTAGTTGGTGTAAATGCGCACGCCAATGAAAATAGCCAAAGCCACCAAGAGCGCCGCGAGGATTGCCGCGATAATTGCCGCTGCCACGCCGAGCTCCTAGCGAAATTGAGCAACGGGAATCTGCGTTGCCGAAGCCTGGGGCCCAATAAAGCGATGAACCAAAGGATAGAGAACGAAAGCGACGATGCAATCATACAGCGCGCAGGGAACAATGCGATAGGCAAGCAGGCCTACGAAAGAAACACCCATACCGAACTGGATAAGGAGAAAGCCGTACATCAGCTCAGCGAGAAAAAGGGATGCCGCGATGCTCACTGCAACCATAAAAAGACTGCTATTGTCCACCACGGAAAAAACGCGCGTCAAAAGAAACGAGATAACCACCATGATAAACGTCATGAGACCAAAGGGGTGAGACCCTATCAGGTCTGCGAAAACACCCAACGCAAAGGCACCTATCATGCTCGCATTGGCGGAGCGCACAATGGCGAGCACCGTCGCAAAAGCAAATACGATATTCGGACGGAAAAGCGCAATGGACAATGCCGGCGCGACCGCCACATGCAGCACCATGGCAAGAACCGCTCCCACGATGACGCTGATATTTCGCCGAAGAGCCTCCATTACGCAGCTGCCCCCTGGGAACCCAACGTGGACACAACCACCACTTCCTGCAGAGGACCCGCCTCCTCATTGGGCGAGACAACAATGCGCCGCGTTGATTCGCCCTGACGCTGATCAATGCGCACAACACGTCCCACAATAAGACCGCGCGTATAGCTCCCGCCCAAGCCCGAGGTGACCACAACGTCTCCCACCTGCACGTTTGCATCAATCGAAATATCTTCGAGATAAAGCAAACCCTCAAGAGAACCCACGCATACGCCCTCTTCACGGGTTGCTTGCAGCAGCACCGCAACGCCGCTTTGGGGATCGGTCAAAAGACGCACCGTAGCAGAATGGGTGCTCACCTTAACAATCTGGCCGATAACGCCATTGGGACCCATGACGCTTTGTCCCACGCTCACGCCGTCATCGCTACCCGCATCGATGGTTACCGTCTGGTCGTATGCCTCCGCATTACGACCAACAACGCACGCAACGACACCTTTGATGCTATATTTGTCGGTCATATTCAGAAGAGCTTCCAGTCGCTCGGCTTCTTGGCGATACTCTTCCATGTCCGCCAATTGCTGGCGCAGCTGAGCGTTCTCCTCCTGAAGCTGGGTCAGCGTGTCGGCGCTCGCCGTAGCGTCACTCAGCGCATCGGCCACATCAGCGCGGGCATGATCCAAATGAGCACCAACGCGCTGGAGAGGAAGGGTGGCGGATGCCACCGCATCCTGCAGCTTATGCAATACCCCCGTTTCCCCCTCTCGGGCGTACAAAAAAGAACCCCCGAGGCACAGAACGAGCAGCACGACAAGAAGGACCCGAGGGTCCTTCGAAGTTTTTTTCATGTGATACGTTTGAACCATAAACCTGGCCTCAACTACTTGGAGCGCATCAACGTCTGTCTCAAAGCCGTTGGCGTCTCCAAAACCTTGGAACAACCCATAACCACATTGGTGAGCGCGGTTTCACTCACCCAAACGGGAATTTCGAGTCGATAGCTCAAATAGCGGTCAAGCCCGGAAAGCAGGCCGCCGCCGCCTGTAAGCAAAATACCATTTTTGATAATGTCGCTCGCCAGGTCAGGATTGGTCCGCTTGAACGTTTCTTTGATGTGGATAACCATTTCCTCGGCAGGAGACTGAAGAGCTTGGCGCACATCTTCCGATTGGACGGACACCTCTTTAGGCTGCTCAGTGTACATGTCTTGACCGGAAATGAGCAAGTCGCGCTCACGCCCATCCTCAAATGGCAGAACAGAGCCGATGGCGATCTTGATGTATTCGGCAGTCCGTTCGCCAATCTTGATGCCCAAAAGGTCACGCAGGTAGTTGGCAACAGCCTCATCCATCTTGTTACCTGCCATACGCAGCGATGAAGACGTCACGATGCCACCCAGGGAGATAACCGCCACTTCGGTCGTACCGCCGCCGATGTCAACGACCATAGAGCCAATGGGCTCGGTCACGGGAAGATCGGCGCCCATAGCTGCTGCCATAGGTTCTTCCACCAGATACGCCTGACGTGCACCCGCCTGAATAGCCGCCTCGAAAACGGCACGCTTCTCAACCGATGTGGCACCGCAGGGAATGCAGATAACGATACGAGGCTTAGCCTGCCACGGATACTTGCGAGAAATGGCACGATTGATGAAAGCGGAAAGCATTGCCTCCGTCACATCGTAATCGGCAATAACGCCGTCTTTCAGGGGATGTTCCGCAGAGAAAGCGTCCGGCGTATGGTTGATCATGTTCTTAGCTTCGGTGCCTACAGCCAAGACACGATGGGTGCTTTTTTCGATAGCCACCACCGAAGGCTCATTGATAACGATGCCTTCGCCCGGAATGGCAACCAGCGTATTCGCGGTGCCCAAATCGATAGCCAGGTCAACCGAGGAACGTGACCCCAGACCTGAAAGGAAATCTCCTGACGAAAGTGAATCTAGAAATGACATATAGGTTTCCCCCACTTAACTTTTACGTAAGTGTGAATTTTACCATATACCCCCATCTCCTAAAAATAGACCGAGAATCTGAAGATAAAAATCAAGGTTTATTCACGGAATGGGTAACGGCTCAGCGAACAGCAAACTTGCGCAGCGCAATTTGATGGCCTGCTCGAGTTTATTCACGGAATGGGTAACGGATCAGTGAACAGAGCACGAAAGGCACGGGTCATAGGCACGAACCAGCATCTCAACCTGTTTTTTCAGCTGTTCTTCCGAAACGCCTTGCCCAGCTAAGATACGGGCAAGATTCATCATGTCAACTTCCATATTGGCGACGTTTTGGGCAGTAGGCGTCACGATAGTGGCATGGACCACGCGCCCTTCATCGTCAAATCCCAGGTCATGGAAAACGGTCCCGCGCGGAGCCTCCGTAAAACCAACGCCCCGACCCGCCTTCACTGAAAACTCCACCGGCTGCGTTGTTCCCTCGAACTCATCGGCGGCAAGGGCCCGGCACAAATCGCTGCAACGCTCCAGCGCATCCACCAGCTCTACCGCCTGTGCCACATTGTTGTTGAAGGGGTTGAGCTCGGGTGGACGCAGGCCTGCCTTTGCTGCAGCAAACTTAGCCTGCGAAGTCAGATTATTCCATGACGCATTGATACGCGCCAACGCGCCGACCATATAGGGGTCTTGGCTTGCTTCCACGCGGGCGAACAAAGCACCCGAATGAGGCACGGCATATTCCTCGATAGCCTCGTCAAGCTCGGAGCAGTGGTAGTCTTTCCCTGTTTTCACAAAGCGCAGCGTCGGTGAAAGCGAGATGGGGTATGCCCCCTCTTGCACCATAGCCATCATATCGCCCTCAGTTTTAAGGGCAGGCGTGGGGAAGCTGTTGAACACATCCACCGTAGCGACGGCAAACGGCACGGCCTGCTCGAGCTGCTCAGCCATGGCTACGTACTGCTCGGCGGTAGGCTCGCTGGTAAAGCCACCCACCACTGCTGTGATGGGATGAATGCTGCGGCCACCCACCAGGGTACACAGCTCATTTCCCAGGCTTTTCAGTGCAAGAGCCTGATCAAAGAGCTCCTTATTGTCTTCAGCCAAGGGAAAAATGCTCTGCTGTTTCAGATAATCGGGCGCAGCCAGAACATACAGGTGCGTTGCATGGTTTTGGAGGTAGGAGCCATGGACCAAAAGCTCACGCAGCATGCGCGTCCGCTCGCTCACCGTGATATCGAAAGCCTGCTCGATAGCTAGAAGGCTCGTGATGACGTGATTCGCCGAGCAGATACCGCAAATCCGCGATGCGATATAGGGAATCTCGTCAAAATGACGACCGCGCACCATGCTTTCAAAGAAGCGGGCAGGCTCGTCGATCTGCATTTGGACCGACTCAACGACCCCTTCCTTAATGGAGATCTTCACCTGTCCATGACCCTCCACCCGGGCCATATGCTCAACAGTCAGCGTTTTATTGCTCATAAGCTGGCTCCTCGTGCTCGTGCGCTTCATCCAGCGCGCAGGCATTGAACAGACCTAGGCGCTGCTTGAATAACGCTCCATCGCCGCCATACGATTCCACAACCTTATAAGCGGCCTCCACATTGCAATCCGGCGAAAAACCAGCGCAGCCATTACAAGCACGACCCAGCCGGGGGCAGCGAGCGCCACAACCAGTACGCGTAACAAGGCCAAGACAAATCTGCCCCTGCTCATAGAGGCATTGCGTGCCGTTTATCTTACAGGCGCCACAGAGCGTGGTCGAAGCAGTGGTCTTGTTGGAGCCATAGAGAGCACGCTGAAGGATATCGACGAAGTAGTAAAAATCAACAGGACAGCAAGGTGCCTCAAAATCAGGCTCGATGTACGCCTTGATCGAGGTGGGCGCAATCGCCTTGCCACACGCCTCAGGCAGCGCACCAC
>CAYFWL010000026.1:0-4490 GCA_964346845.1 uncultured Eggerthellaceae bacterium
GGAACTACAGTAGGGGTCATACGCCAAAACGTTCATCCCGAAAGCACGGGCGCGCTGAGCGACCAGGCCCCCATAGCGACCCAAGCCCACAATGAGCAGCGTCTTACCAAAAAGCTCGATGCCCATATAGCTTTCACGATCCCAGCGCCCCTCATGCATACCCTGAGTCGCCTGGGCGGCGTTTCGCGCGCACATGAGCATAAGGCACATGGTCATTTCAGCTACCGAGGTGATATTTGAGTCGGGAACGTTGCAGACAACGATACCGCGCTCGGAAGCGGCGGCAATATCGATATTGGCTGTGCTTAAACCAGCACGGCCGATAATCTTCAAATTGACCGCCGCATCGATAAGTTCACGGGTGACCTTAGTGCGTGACCGAACGATCATCGCATCATAACGCGGCACGATCTCGCGCAATTCATCGGCGCTCAAGCCCAGACGCACGTCAACCTCGAGAGCCTTTTCGCGCAGATAGTCAAGCCCGCACGCGGCAATCATATCGGTAACAAGAACTTTCAGCGACATGACCAGCTTGTCCCTTCCTTTTGAAAAACCTTACGAGGCAAGCACCCTTTAACGAGGACCACCTCAAAAACACGTTATCCTATCGGTGAGCCTTCTCGAATTCCTCCATGAAAGCAACCAGTTTTTCAACACCTTCATAGGGCATGGCATTGTAGATTGAGGCACGCATACCGCCAACGCTTCGATGCCCCTTCAGCTCAACCAAACCAGCTTCGGTGGCGCGGGCGATAAACTCTTTGTCCAAATCGCCATCACCCGTAACGAAGGGAACATTCATCAGGGAACGGTCCTGAGGCGCCACGGTTGATGTGAACAATTCGCTCTTATCCAGGAAGTCGTAAAGCAAGGCAGCCTTCTTCTGGTTACGCGCCTGCATGCCCTCAAGGCCACCGATGGACTTAATCCACTTAAAGACCTTGCCGCAGATATAGATGCCATAGCAAGGAGGCGTATTGTAAAGAGATTGGGCGTCGGCCTGCGTCTTCCACTTCAACATTGTGGGCGTGCCCGACAAGACATCATCGGAAATAAGATCCTTGCGAATGATGGCAATAACGACACCAGCAGGGCCAACGTTTTTCTGGGCGCCCGCAAACACCACACCAAACTGATTGATGTCAATCGGCTCAGACAAGAAGCACGAAGACATATCGGCCACGATGGGGGCCTTGGTGGCAGGCAGCGCGCGATACGTGGTGCCGGTAATAGTCTCGTTGTAGCAGAGGTAGAGATAGTCGGCATCTTCCGAAGGGCTTAAGGCATCAACGGCGGGGATATAGGAATAATTTTTGTCCTTGGAGTCGGCCAACAAGGTGATGTCTCCGTATTTTTGAGCCTCCTGGTACGCCTTTTTGGACCAGTTGCCCGTAACGAGGTAGTCAGCCTTGCCCTTTTTCATCAGGTTCATAGGAACAGCTGCAAACTGCTGCGAAGCGCCACCCTGCAAAAAGAGCACTTCATATGCATCGGAGATGTTTAAAAGGTCACGCAAGTCCTGCTCTGCTTCTTTGATGATGGTCTCAAAAGCTTTTGAGCGGTGGCTCATCTCCATGACGGACATGCCTGTTCCCCGATAGTCCAGCATTTCCTCGGCAGCTTCCTTCAGTACTTCAACGGGAAGATTTGCCGGACCAGCAGCAAAGTTGAATACACGCGCCATAGTCGCACACTCCTTACGGGACCGTTTTGATTTTATCGACCTTTCAATTTTACGGCATTCACAAAGCCGATGAGAACGAAAAACCCCAGCGGCACAAATTGCAAGCATTGGGGGGTAAGGGACGCCCAATGCGGTGATGCACGCGAGCGCGATCACTTCATATTGCGTGCCTGGGCAATCTTGCCCGTACGGACAATCTCTCTAATGCCGTATCCACGGAGCAGGTCTTCAAGGCCTTTAAGCTTTCCTTCTTCACCCGTTATTTCGATGGTTAGAGAATCCGTGCCTAAATCGGCTATTTTCGCACGGAAGATATTGGCGATCTGAATGATTTCATTGCGCTTTTCAGCAGGAGCCTTGATCTTAAAAAGCGCCAGTTCTCGAACGATAGCGCCACCATCGGAAAGATCGGTGATCTTATGGACGGGAATCAGCTTGTGAAGCTGCTTTACAATCTGCTCAAACGATACCTCATCACCAAGAGCAACAAGGGTTATATGGGACAGAGCAGGGTTTTCGGTCGGACCAACCGAAAGGCTCTCGATATTGAATCCGCGCCGTGAAATCAAGCCGACCACTCGCTGCAAAACACCCGGTTTGTTATCCACCAGCAGCGTCAAAACATGCTTTGATGCGTCCATACTAGCCCTCCTTGTCAGACGAGACCGCCACCCAGTCCAGCAGCCCGCCTCCCGGTGTCACCATCGGAGTCACCTTTTTTGATGAAGGAACCACCACGTCAAGCAGGTACGGCCCCGGCGCATCCAGCATCTCCTGAAGCGCACGCGTGAACTGCTCCTTCGTTTCCACCCGCTTTGCCTGCCAGCCGTAAGCTTCGGCAAGAGCCACGAAATCAGGATTGAAATCAAGCTCGGTCTGAGAAAAACGACCCGCGTAGAAATACTGCTGCCACTGGTGAACCATGCCAAGGCAGCTGTTATCCATGAGCATCACCTTGACCGGTACCTCAAAGGCACGTGCGGTAGCCATTTCCTGCACATTCATCTGGAAGGAACCATCCCCCGCAATGCAGACCACCGTCGCTTTCGGATGAGCCAAGGCGGCGCCAATTGCGGCGGGAAAGCCAAAGCCCATAGTCCCCAATCCCCCGCTGGAAAGAAAGCTGCGAGGCGTATTGCGGGGCAGATACTGGGCGGCCCACATTTGATGCTGACCGACCTCGGTGGTAACGATTGTACGCTGACCAGCACGCTCCCTTTCGTTCAAAGCATGACCGAGAAGATGCATGCAGAAGGCAGGGTCGATCGCCTCCCCCTCTTCTTCCTGCGTCCGCAGACGTGCTTTCACCTTCTCGCCTGAGCCAATCTGCTGCCACCACGCGGCTGTTCGAGCCTCAAAGGCGTCTTTTTTAAGCTGCGCTATCATGCCCGCAAGCACAGATTTCGCATCTCCCACAATGGGGACCGAAGCTTCGCGCAGCTTACCGATTTCAGCTGGATCAATATCGATATGAATGAGTTTCGCACCTGGCGCAAAACGCTCCATGGCCCCCGTTACCCGATCGGAAAAGCGCGTGCCCACCGCAACAATGACATCAGACTCCATAAGCGCAGCGTTTGAGCGCAAAGAACCATGCATACCGATAGCACCCAGGCACTGACGGTGCTCGCTCGGAAAAGCCCCCTTGCCCATAAGGGTCAGCGCAACAGGAGCGTCAAGCAGAAATGCCAGCTCCCTCAGCTCAGCCTCTGCACCCGAAGCGATAACGCCGCCGCCAGCTAAAATGACAGGCTTGTCAGCGCCCTCGATCAAAGCACAAGCAGCTTTCACCTGCTTGGTGTTACATTTATATGTAGGCTTATAGGAGGGAATATTCACCTTTTCGGGATAGGCAAACACCAACGTTTCTTTAGCGACATCCGAAGGCACATCGATAACAACAGGACCCGGACGCCCCGTTAGAGCGATATGAAACGCTTCACGAACAATGCGCGGGAGATCTTGGGCCCGTTGTGCCAAAAAGCTATGCTTGACCACCGGCATGGTGATGCTTATGGTATCGGATTCCTGGAATGCGTCGGTACCGATGACGTGGGTCGGCACCTGGCCGCTTATGACAACCAAGGGAATGCTATCCAAATATGCATTGGCAATGCCCGTCACCGTATTCGTTGCGCCCGGTCCGCTCGTCACCAAAGCGACGCCCACCTTGCCCGTGCTGCGGCTGAAACCATCTGCCTCATGAACCGCAGCCTGCTCATGGCGAGCAAGGACGTGGGTAATCTGCTGCGAGTCAAAAAGCGCATCATAGAGCGCGATTGCCTGAGCACCCGGATAGCCAAACACATAGCTTACCCCCTCGCACTCCAAAGCAGCGATGATAGCTTGAGCGCCAGTCATCATCATGCCCTCATAGCGCGAATGGCAGCCATCACCTTGGGCCGCACCGACGCTCAGCGCATTACGAGATTCTTTTTCCAAATCAGCACCCTCCTTACTCATCTCATGTAAGACCTCTTTTATCCTGTGCGGATAATAAAAAAAGTCCTGCACAGGTCAGCTGCGCCAGGACAAGCGAGTTTCGTAACGAGGCCCTTCAAGGAGCGTTCGTGCTGATAACGGAAGTCACCGGTTCAGCTTACTGGCATCCACCTGCCGCAAAGGTCGTTTGCGTGCACGCGTAGCGTTCAACCAAACTGCTCAAAGGGGCAAACGGGCTCACCATACGCACCCGCACTGGATGCAAACGACAAACCCTGCTTTCCTCGTCATAGCAGATACGTTGGATACTAAGACATCGCTGGAGCTTTTTGCAAGATACCCCGGCAAATTTTGTGAAAAC
>CAYFWL010000026.1:4500-20035 GCA_964346845.1 uncultured Eggerthellaceae bacterium
GCAGATAAACGGCCTGCTTTAATCATATTCCTTGCCAAGAACGGCGAGCACCGTACGAAACATCGTTGCGATATCGCCCAAAAAACTAAAGTGGCGAATGCTCTCCAAGTTGTACCTCATCTTCTGGGGCAACACCTCTTCGAGATAGGTTGCATCAACATCACTTGCCGCATTCAGAAGCTGGGCTTCATCCTTATAGCGAATGCTGGCTTCTGAGGTAATACCCGCTGGCAGGAGCAGCGTTGCCTTCATCTCATCGGTGTAGCAATCCACATATTTGCTTGCCTCAGGACGGGTGCCCACGAAGCTCATATCCCCCACAATCACGTCGATAATCTGGGGAAACTCATCCAGGCGGTAATCGCGCAACTTCGCACCCACCCGGGTAATGCGCCTATCGCCGTCCACGGTAACCGCACTGCCGATCTTATCGGCATTGGCAACCATGGTGCGAAACTTATGGATGCGAAACTTTTTGCCATAGCTCGTCACGCGTTCTTGGCGATAAAAGACAGGACCTTCAGAATCGGTTTTCACCATGATGGCGATGACGACCATAGGAAGAGCCAAGAGGATGAACACCACCACGCCTGCCACGATGTCGAAGAGGCGTTTTGCAACAAGGCCCGCTTTTTTAGAAGAGAGAATATCGTAGTACTCCCGAACTGCGGGACAACGTATATCCTCGGGAAGTTCTTCCCATCGTTTGAACATAGGTACTACCTTCTGCGCTGGACAAGTTGGCTCTCGTATCTGAAAACGCCTGCCACTATACCGCACTTTACCGTCACTCTTCAATCGAGGTGCGAATTACATGGCATATCTCCAGACGGAGCGAACAGGCGAAAATGCAAAAGCCTTGCTCAGAAAAGATGCGGCCCCAAAAGCCGCATCTTTTCTGATGAACTCTACGCTTTGCACGAGCTGGCAGACGGAGCAGCGGGGGCAGACGGAGCAGCTTCGGCGGCCCCGACAGCTGAAGCGACCTCGGCGGCTAGATCGGCGGCTTCCAGCTCTTCAGCCTTCTTGACGCCCAAAACCATGACAAACGCAATGGCGAACGCGCCAGCGACCAGTTTACCCACCATAACAGGCACAATCAGAGACGGCTGCCAATTGGCAGTGAAGGAAAGGTGGTCGCCAAAAAGAAATGCGCAGCAGACAGCAAACGCCATCACGATAACCTTATCGCGAGCTTTGAGGTCTTTCACCATCGCGAGTGCAGCCAAAACATTTGCGGAGGCTGCCAAAAGCCCCGCCGTGGCATCGGACGACAGGCCAACCAGCTTGCCAAAAGCACCGAGCGGCTTTGCCAGGTAGGTCTTGATAAGCCAGACCATGGGAAACGCACCACAGAGCATCATGCCAATAGCACCTGCAACTTCCAGTGCGCGCATAACTTCGGGATCCCCTTCGATAGCGATGATCGGCTCGAAGCCGAAAGAGCCGAACAGCGTCGTGAAGATACCGGTAAAGTACTCGATGACAACCAGCACGAAGATAAGCTTCAAGGCACCTTCCATGACACGGCCGAACACGATAAAGCCCTTAATCATGGCATCAGGCTTAAATTTAAGGCCCAGTGCCAAAGCAACGCAGAAGATAATCAGCGGAATCAGGTTAGCCCCGATGGTGCCCCATTGAAGGGCCATCTGGTAGGTGGCCTCGGCGTTCGTGGAGCAATAGTCACGAATCATCGGATTAGATACCGCGATAATGGCGCTCGATACCAACACGCCAATGGGAATAGCCAAAAGACCGCTCATAACGCCCAAGGCCAAGTACTTGCGATCTTTCACCTCCAGCATCTTGAGCGCGACCGGGATCGTGAACACGATGGTCGCACCAGCCATATAACCCGTGGTCATAGCCATAATCCAGCTTTCACGCGTTGCTGCCAGAGCATCAGCAAGCTGATATCCTCCCATATCCACCGCGATAATCGTGGTCGCAGCCATAGCGGGGTCGGCACCGACCAAGCCGTAGAGCGGACCGAAGACATCGCTGACGAACGCGGTCAGATACGGGGCGGCAGCCATGATGCCCGCAACCGGAAGGAAGATGGGGCCGATTGAATCGATACCCGCAACAAACTCTTGCCCCAACTCGCTTTCCGGCTTGATGATTGACGCCACACAGCCGACAAGCGCACATACCATGATGAGGTAAACCACAACGGTTCCGACAATCTCCATGAATTCCCTTTCGTTTTTATTTCGTCATCGTGAAACTTATTCGTACAAAGCAAGTGCAATGCGCGAAAAATCTTTCGCATAACGGTACCAGCGGTAGAGCCACTCCCCAACGGAATCGCCTTCCGATTCCTTATACAGCGCCCACACAAACCAGTAGTAGCCCGAAATGGCCACGTAGGCCAAACAGTGACGCTCTTCTTCCCTCGTCGGCTTTCGGCCGAAATACAGTGCGATTACCTCCTGCGCACGTTCAAGGGTGTAATCCGAGCAACAAATGAATGTTCCCAGGTCAGAAGCGTAATCCGACATCGCGGAATACTCCCAGTCGATGAGAGCGATGTAGTCATCCTTCACCAAGAAGTTGGGCGCATAAAAATCGTTATGGCACAGACAGAGAGGAACTTGGTCGGCCGTTACATACTGCGCGAGCTTTTCGGTCGCAACGTAAAGCTCATCGAAATCCTCGTAGTGCGGGTGGCTCCGTCCGTTTCTCAAGAGTTCGATGATGCCTTTCGCCTCATCGAACACGTTGAACGTCCACTGTGATACCCTGCCGCTTTGATGAAGGCGTCGTCCCAGTTCAAGCGCACGGGCAAGCTGCTCTTCGTTGTGGTAATCGAGTTCGGTGCAGCCTTCGATAAACCGCGATATCTTCCAGCCTTCCTGGGGATTTTCGAAGACAAAGGTGTCATCGATGCCCAAATCACGCGCCACTTCCTGCGAGAAGGTCTCAGAAGCACGGTTGATGATCTCATCGGTTCCCGCACCGGGATGGCGATACACGTAGCTTTTCCCCTGACAATCAAAGCGAAACGACAGGTTGGTCAAACCCTGTTTAATCGGAACGATGTTCGTGATTTCCTGGCGTTTGCACTCCAGCACATCGCAGATATTATCGATAATGGCGGAATCGACGTTATCGATGAAATCACGATCGAATTCTTGCAGGTCATTCAGAGAATCGAACTCGAAAATGATGCCGGGCTCATAAACCCGGGCATACATATCCAGTTCTTTAATGTGGTCGCTATACAGATCTTCCCATAGTTTGCTGAAATTTTCAGGTTTAGGGCACTCAGCCTCTAAAATGCTGCGGAAAACCTGCGAAAAGGCGCGGTCAAAGTAGGCGTGACCCATCATGGTATAAGCGTCTCTACCACCAATACTCACATTGAGAATGCGGTCGTGCGCGCCAGTGGTCAAGCAATACTCATCGGTGTCTCCCGCAGTGTATACCGCTGAATAATAGGCGTGATAAACGTAGGGTTCAAAAACGTTTTCAGTGAAATAATTATCGGACGAGCAGATATAGGTATTCCCCAGCTTCTCCGCCACCAATGCAAGGGTGGAGTTATTATTGCGTGTGGCAAAGTGCTCGTTAACGCGAATCTTCACGCCAAACTTGTCTTCCAGATAGAAGAACGCTTCCTTAAGATAACCCACCACCACGGTGATGTCGGCAATGCCTGCTTCCTGAAGCTGACGAATCTGGCGTTCTACAAGAACCTCGCCCTTGACCTTCAAAACACCCTTGGGTCGCTCGTAAGAAAAAGGGGCAAAACGCGTAGACATCCCCGCTGCCATAATGATAGCGTTATCCACCTTGTAAGGTGCAAGCGCATCCTCGCCGGTCTTAGTCACCACACCTTTATCGAGAAATCCTAAAGCGGTCAGACTCTTTATCGCCTCGTTCACCGAGCCCAAGGAAAGACCCGTATGCTTTGCGAGCTGGCGTTGTGTCTGCGCACCCTTGAGCAGATGCTCCTTTAATACAATAAAGTCACGTTTCGCTAACGACATGCATCACTCCTCAATACGTAGGCATTCTTTCGAACGTAATTCATCAGCGCATTAGGATAATACTGATCGCAGATATGTTCAAGTTAATAATTATAATTAAAATTTCTGAACGTCTTTATGAAAATGCCCAGACGCAGCAGTCGGGCACCTTAGCGAGCACGGGAAAGCTCATCCCCGTCGACTTCCCCTTCTCTTTGCCCGTTGACTCCGTCTCGGCCTTGTCCTCGGCCTTACCCTTCTGTTT
Organism: uncultured Eggerthellaceae bacterium; assembly: GCA_964346845.1. Taxonomy (GTDB): domain Bacteria; phylum Actinomycetota; class Coriobacteriia; order Coriobacteriales; family Eggerthellaceae; genus CAKUOV01. The sequence continues at coordinate 8,740 of CAYFWL010000026.1, forward strand.
TGACTATCGACTCCGCCTCTGCCTTACCCGCCGACTCCGCCATCGACTCCCCCCTGCCTTGCACTCTGCCTTGTGCCGCATTGTGCTAAATGCAATTTCGCCAGAATACCTATGTTTCCGTTGTGAAAAAACAATCCGCCCAGACGGCAATTAGCAGCCAAACACCCTATACTTATACTGCTTTAGATAGTGAGATATCTACTATTTAAGCTTAAGCAAACAAGATTCCAATGAGAGGATATTTCATGGGCGGTTTTTTCGGGGCCACATCCCATCGTGATGTGAGCCTAGATGTGTTCTTTGGCGTCGACTACCATTCTCATCTGGGCACAAGGCGGGCAGGTATGTGCAGCCGCTTACAGGACGGTAGATTCCAGCGCGAGATCCATTCCATCGAGAACACGCCTTTTCGAACCAAGTTCGAATCCGATCTTGATCTTTTCGTGGGCAACGCCTGTATCGGATGCATTTCGGACAAAGATCCCCAGCCGTTAATCGTTCGATCCCATCTGGGTGTTTTTGCCCTGGCTTTTACGGGCGTTATCAACAATAAGCGTCTGCTCACCGACGACTACCTTTCCGATAAAAACCACCAGTTCACCGCTATGAGCGACGGCGGCATCAACGATGTCGAGCTCATCGCTGCCCTTATCAACCAAAAAGAGACGATGCTGGAAGGCGTTATCGCCGCCCAAAACGTCGTTGAAGGAACCTTCACTCTGCTGATTCTCCAGGAAGATGGCGCACTGCTCTGCGCCCGCGACACCATGGGTCGCTTGCCCATCCTCATCGGCAAAGATGCCGATGGCTACGCCGTTTCTTTCGAGTCGTTCGCATATCAAAAGCTCGGCTATGTCGATGAATACGAGCTCGGTCCCGGCGAAATCGTGAGCATCACTGCGGATGGCTACGAAACCCTAAAAGCGCCTGGGAAAGAGATGAAAATCTGCGCTTTTTTGTGGAGCTACTACGGGTATCCCAATTCGACCTACGAAGGAGTGAATGTAGAGGTCATGCGCTGTCGCAACGGCGCTATCATGTCGCGTGACGAAGAGGTCGCAGGCGTGCGCCCTGCTGTTGATCTGGTAGCGGGCATTCCCGATTCGGGACTCCCCCATGCTATCGGCTATGCCAACGATTCCCATATTCCCTTTGGACGTCCCTTTGTGAAATACACTCCTACCTGGCCGCGCTCCTTCATGTCAGGCAACCAAACACTGCGCAACAAGGTTGCCCACATGAAGCAAGTGCCCGTTCATGATCTCATCAAAGATAAGAAGCTTCTTTTTGTAGACGACTCCATTGTCCGTGGCACGCAACTTCGTGAAACCGTTGAGTTCCTCTACGATAACGGAGCAGCGGAAGTGCACATGCGCTCCGCCTGCCCGCCCATCATGTATGGTTGCAAATACCTGAGTTTCTCGTCGAACAAATCGGATATGGACCTGATTGCTCGCCGGAAAGTGCAAGAACTGGAAGGCGATGAGGGGCAAAAGCACTTAGACGAGTACGCCGATGCTTCCACCGAGCGCGGTAAATGCCTACTCAAATCCATATGCGATGAAATGAAGTTCGATTCACTTCGTTATCAGTCTCTCGATGGCCTGCTTGAAGCCATAGGGCTTCCTCCTGAGAAAGTGTGCACCTACTGCTGGAGCGGCAAAGAATAAGAGCTGAATGAAATCGTTGAGAGGAGGGTCTGCGGCCAAGCCGCAGACCCTCCTCTTTGAAGTACAGGTAGCAGAATAGAGCCGTATGACACGAGGCTCATCCTGTAACTCCTTGATTTCGTCGATTCTTGGACAAAAAAGTCGATTTTGTGTCAAATCGAGCAGTCAGGAGCGCTTTATCCACCCGAATGCGCGGAAACGCATTGCATTTTACCAGGTCACGAAAACCTCTTTTTCTGTGTTTGAATTTTTTGACACAAAAACGGATTTTCTGTCCAAAAGTTGCCCTTTTAAGGCAAAAAATAAATCTTGGATCCCCGAGCACGTGGCTCAACCGCACTAAAGACCCCGAAGAGCGCCAGAAATCCTAAGCGTTAGCGCGAATACGATGACCACACATAACCTGATGCTCGATATCCTGAATGCACGGTGGAGTCCACACGATTGCGTCGGCTCCTGCATCTATGGTGCGCAAAATGGTCTCATGAGTTTTACCCCCTGTCGCAATCAGGGGCATATCCGGATATTCTTCACGCAACACCCGAACTACCCGAGGGGTTTCATGGCCTGCCGCCACATTGAGCAGGGCAACACCTGCAGCAATGCGCTCTTGAGTGAGCTCATCAAGGTTTATCACCGTCAGAACGACAGGAATACGGATAGCGGAGACGAGTGCAGTGATATCCTCAACGCTCGTCATCATATTTGCCACAACACCAGCAGATCCATCTCGCTCAGCAGCCTTCGCAAGATCGACGCAGCGTTGCCCTGCTGTTATCATACCCGCCACACCGTTGAGCATTGGCCGCCCTGCATTTTGGATGAGGCAACGATTGATAACCTCATCGCAGGCAAAGGGGTAAACGCACAAAACTGCATCCGCGTCACAATTGCGAATAATTGCGATATCAGTCGAAAACACCAGGGATTTTACGATACTGTCACCAAGCGTTACGCCAACACATTGCTGAATTGCCTCGGGAACCATAATCTCATGCATGTGATGATTTGAAATCATAGGGCCTCCTCAAAGTGTGAGAGGTCTGAAAAGAAGTGGTGGGCCCGGCCGGATTCGAACCGACAACCAAAGGATTATGAGTCCCCTGCTCCACCGTTGAGCTACGGGCCCGCGTGCAGGGGGTGATTATAGCATGAAAAAAACTGTCCCAAGAACGGCTTTTTTATACAAAAGGCGCCTACGGTATAAATTGCCCTCCATGAACGGAAAGAAGCAGAGACGAAGATACGCTGCCCCATAAGAAATACGCCCGAACAAAACAAGGGCCACTCAAGAAAACAAAAACCGGACGGGAAACGTCTGGCTTGAATGTTTCTGGCTCCTCGGGTAGGACTCGAACCTACAACCCTCCGGTTAACAGCCGGATGCTCTGCCAATTGAGCTACCGAGGAATCACGCGCTTTATTCATTGCGCAAGTGGAAATTATACCGAAACCTTACTGCGGTGCAAGGGGTAATTTCACTCTTTTTCAATTATTTACGTAAGCGCAGAAGATAGCACTGGTGAATCTTCTTGTTTCGCTGGAAGTCCATAGGAATCGTCTTCTCGGAGATATCTTCACACGTAAGACCCATTTTCTCGACCGCTTCGTAATCCATCTTGAACGATCGCAGATTGCAGGAAAAGACAATAACACCATCGGGCGCTAAAACCCCCTTCACCAAACGGAGCATCTCCTGATAATCCCGCTGGACATCCCACGTGCCCTTGATTGCCTTTGAATTGGAAAAGGTCGGCGGGTCAACAAAAACCACATCGTAGACACGGCCACCACGCTGAGCAGCCTTGAGCCATGCCATAGTATCTGAACGCTCGAATCGATGCTCCGTCCCTTTAAAGGCGTTTAAAGCCATATTGCGACGCGCCCAATCCAGATAGGTTGAGGACAGATCAACTGTCGTAGTTTGCATTGCCCCGCCCGCTGCTGCCTGCACCGTGCAGGAGCCCGTATAGGCGAAGAGGTTCAAAAAACGTTTGCCTCGACACATCTCGCCTACCATTTTACGGGTGTCACGATGATCTAAAAACAAGCCGGTATCGAGATAGGAACCGAGATCGATTTCGAGCCACTGTCCCCATTCCGTCGTGCAAAAAGAAAAGGAATCCGCTTGCTCGGCATACTGGGCACCACCTTTGTCATGGCGACGCGTCCGAGAAAACACATCTTCGGGCAAAACCTCGCAAACCACCGGTGCGATTGTCAAGATGTCGGCGAAGCGGCGTGCGGCCTTTTCGGAATCGATTGCCGCAGGTGCCTGGTACTCAGCTATCACAAGAAAGCGCTCGCCCCGCTCTGCGTAATCCCGTGAAGTATCGTCGAGCGGTCCGGTGCATTCATAGAGGTCGATGGCTGCAGCGTAATCGGGCAGATCGGCATCATAGATGCGATAACAAAAGACTCCGGCCTTCTTAGCCCATTTTCGACGCTCCTTGAACACCTTGCGAAGACGCGCGGCAAACTGCTCAGAAGACGGTTCATACACCTCAAGAGAACAATTGGCGCCCCCGTCTAAACGGGGAACGCCAAGAGTGAACTGCGGTTTTCCAAGATTGAGGTCCTGAGGCACCTTCTATTCCTCCAAAAAGCCCTTCAAGGAACTTGAGCGGGAAGGATGGCGCAGTTTTGCCAGCGTCTTGCTTTCAATCTGACGGATGCGTTCGCGGGTAACGCCGAATTCACGGCCTACCTCTTCTAAGGTATGGGGATGACCGTCTTCCAAACCAAAGCGCAAGCTGATAACCTTGCGCTCACGCTCTGCTAGCTCATCTAAGACCTCATTGAGCTTCTCTTTCATCAGCACATAGCTTGCTGCATCGGGAGGCGCAACGGCAGCATCGTCTTCGATAAAGTCACCCAGCTGGCTATCTTCTTCTTCACCGATAGGCGTTTCCAGGGAAACAGGTTCTTGGGATATCTTCTGAATCTCGAGGACGCGCTCAGGCGACATCTCCATGCGCTCGGCAATCTCTTCCGGCGTGGGTTCGTGCCCCAACTCCTGAAGCAGCTGACGCTGGATGCGAACCAGCTTGTTGATGGTCTCAACCATGTGGACCGGAATGCGAATGGTACGCGCCTGATCCGCGGTGGCGCGCGTGATAGCCTGGCGAATCCACCACGTTGCATACGTGGAGAATTTAAAGCCCTTTTTATAGTCAAACTTTTCAACCGCACGAATAAGACCCAGATTGCCCTCTTGAATCAAGTCCAAAAACAGCATGCCACGACCGACATAGCGCTTGGCGATGGAGACAACCAGGCGAAGGTTCGCCTCGATAAGCTGCTGTTTCGCATCAAGTCCGACTTGTTCAATGCGCGTAAGACGGCGCTTTTCACGACGATCGAGTTCAAGGCCCTGATCCTCGGCAGCATCCAGTTCGGAAGCTGCCGTAACTCCTGCCTCGATCTTCATCGCTAAATCGATTTCTTGAGGCCCCGTCAGCAACTGCACACGGCCAATCTCCTTCAAGTACATGCGTACCGGATCACCGGTGAGCATCGTAACGCCGCCATCGCCGCTGCGGTGATTGCGCGCCTTGGCAACGTGACGTGTACGGCCAATTTTGGGAAGAGCAACGTCGGCAACAGCCTTCAGTTTCTCTTCAGGAATACCTTCTAACAACTCCTCATCGGTCTCTTCACCCGGATGAGGGCCATCATTTTTTTCGACTTCAGATTCAACAGCGAGGATATCATCATCAACGGGCATCATGCCCGCAGCGACACCCTCTGCTGCATCATCGTCTATCAACGACTCATCTGCGCTCTTCAATTCTTCCATGGTTTCTATCTCTTCGACGGGCTTCGCTGCTTTTTCAGAAACTCTTGGCACGCTTCGCTTCCTTTCATTGAGAAATGAGTCACCTGTTATGAACTAAATTTAAACATACGTACATAAATTTTGCATTATAGCAAACTTTGTGGGTCAATATCGATGGAAACACGAACATCATTCTTGCTTTTTCGTGCCCTAAAGAAGGGTTCCAAAAAACCCGAGAGGTCAAAATCACGCGCACAACTCAACACGATATGCCATCGATGCATTTTCTTTAACTTTGCCAAAACACAAGGTGACGCAGGAAGAAGGGTAAGCTCACCCTCTTCCACAAGATTGGCCGCCGCGCCTAGTTGGCGCGAGAGTTTCTGGGCCTCTTCTTTCACGCGGGCCTCATCTTCGCCCCATATCAAAATATTTGCCATGCGCACAAAGGGCGGATACCCCAAAAGCTCGCGCTTGGGCAGTTCGTCATCGAGGAGAATAGAGCGATCGTAGTGCTGAGCCGCCCGAATAGCGGGTACTGTTGGATCATAGGTCTGAACGATAACGCAACCCGAAAGATCCGCACGCCCTGCGCGACCTGCAACCTGTTCGATGAGGTCAAAGGTGCGCTCACCCGCACGATAATCGGGAAGATGAAGTGTCGTGTCGGCGTTGATAACGCCCACCAACGTGACCTCATCGAAGTCGAGGCCTTTGGCAATCATCTGCGTTCCCAAAAGCACCGCGCGAGGGGCTTGGACGAATTGCTCTAAAAGCTTCTGATGGGAACCCTTCGTTTTAGTCGTATCGGCATCCATGCGAATGACGGCTACATCGGCGAAGTCTTCCCCGAAACTCTGAATAAGGGTCTTAAGCTCGGATTCCACCCGCTGGGTTCCTGCACCGAATTTCTTCAGATAGGGACTTCCACACTGAGGGCACAGCGAAGGCACCACTTCCGTATAGCCACAGTGGTGGCAAATGCACTGCGCAACGTCCTCATGGTAGGTAAGCGATGTCGAACATGAGTCGCAGACGGGCACGTAGCCGCAATCACGGCACAGTACGAATTTGGCAAACCCCCGCTGGTTCAGCATGAGAACCGCTTTGTGGCCCAAGACGAGCTCATCGCGCAAAGCCTTCATGAGAGGGCGAGAAAACATGGATCGATGGCCCGAAGAGAACTCGTGCGCCATATCAACCACCTGTATGCACGGCAAAGGCTTTTGGTTGGCGCGACTTTTCAATAACGCCTGATGCCAACGTTCATCATGCTCGCAGGCATAGAGGGATTCAAGCGAGGGAGTTGCCGAACCGAGCACCAGCACCGCGCCCTTTTGGGCGGCCTGCCAGCAGGCAACGGTACGCGCATGATAGCGTGGCTGGCTGTCCTGCTTATACGATCCCTCGTGCTCCTCGTCGATGATGATGGCACCTACCCGAGGCAACGGCGTAAAGAGCGCACTGCGCGCGCCCACAACGACCCGAGCTGATCCGCTCTGGATAAAATCCCACTGGTCGTAGCGCTCTCCCTGGCTCATGCGAGAATGCATAACCGCCACTTGATTGCCAAAGCGACCACGAAACCGCGCGACCGTCTGAGGAGTGAGCGAGATTTCGGGAACCAGGACAAGGGCGTTTTCCCCTTGATTCAGCACTTCTTCAATGACGCGGAGATACACCTCAGTCTTGCCCGAACCCGTGACGCCGTCGAGCAAAACCACTTCTCCCTTACGACGATTAAACGCAGCAACAATGGTGTCCAAGGCAGCTTGCTGTTCAGAATTGAGCGGAGGTTTTTCCCGGTCGACACGAAAGACCGATGACTCGTGAGCCGAGATATCCTCAAAGCCGCGCAGACGACGGCGGCGCTCAATCCGGACCGCCCCCCTTTTTTCGAGGGCAGCGAGACAGGCCGACACGGCGCCAAATTCCGCCGTAAGCTCACTCACACGCACATCACCCTTGCGCACCGCAGCGAGAACAGCCTCCTGTTTATAGGAGCCCTTGCGCGGCACATAGGCGCCAGCCGCAGGACCAAGGGTAGCCCAGCGATCATCCACTTCCCCGATGGAAGACTGCTCAAGAACCCAGGCTCCCTCACGCGAAACCACACGAGGAACCCCTCCCGGAGGCGTGAACAAGCGCACGCAAGAAGAAAGAGGTGCTACATAGTAGTGTGCCATGAACTGGGCACATTCAGCTCCATCTCTGTCGAAAAAAGACGAGCTTGCCACTTCGAGTATCTCTTTAAGCTTGGTGCTGTCCAACTCCTGAGCGCGCGCATCATCTTCGTCGAACACGTCTAAAACAAAGCCAAGAGCGCGCCGGCGTCCAAAGGGAACCACCACGGCGCGCCCGATCATATCAAGCTGCTCGATTTCGGCAGGAAGCGCATAGGTAAACGCCGCATCAAGCGATTGGGTTGGGATATCTAAAATGACCGAGGCAAACACTCAGCGGGGCCCTACAGGCCAACAGCCTGGCGTAAAGCATCGGTACGGTTGGTATTTTCCCAGGTAAATTCGGGTAACTCACGGCCAAAATGACCATACGCGGCAGTTTTCTTATAGATAGGGCGGCGCAGGTCGAGGTCGCGAATGATAGCGCCGGGACGCAGGTCGAATACGGTATTCACCGCATCTTCAATAGCGGTTTCAGCGACATGGTTGGTGCCGAAAGTCTCCACCATGATAGAGATGGGGTGAGCAACACCGATGGCGTAAGCAATCTGAACTTCGCAACGATCCGCCAGACCGGCAGCGACCACGTTTTTAGCCACCCAGCGAGCGGCGTAGGCAGCGGAGCGGTCAACCTTGGTGCAGTCCTTGCCGCTGAAAGCGCCGCCTCCGTGACGCCCCATGCCACCGTAGGTGTCCACGATGATCTTGCGGCCGGTAAGACCCGAATCCCCCATCGGACCACCTACGACAAAGCGACCCGTAGGGTTCACGTAGATTTCCATATCATCTGCCGTCACGACATTTTCAGCCTTAAAGACAGGGTTGATCACGTGTTCAACGAGGTCTTCCAGAATCTGAAGAACTCCAATCTCTTCGGCATGCTGCGTGGAGACAAGCACCTTTTCTACCTGCGTCGGCTTTCCATCAACGTAGCGCACCGAGACCTGGGTCTTACCATCAGGGCGTAAGTACTCAAGCGTGCCGTCCTTGCGCACGGCCGTAAGGCGCTCGGACAAACGGTGAGCCAAATAGATAGGCAAAGGCATCAGCGTGCTGGTTTCATTGCAGGCATAGCCGAAAACCATACCCTGGTCTCCTGCGCCGATCGTATCGATATCATCCACCCCTTCGCCCCGCTGAGCCTCGTATGACTGATCGACGCCCTGGGCGATGTCGGCAGACTGTTCGTGGATGGCATTGATAACACCGCAGGTGTCGCAGTCAAAGCCGTACTTTGCACGATCGTAGCCAATCTCGCGCACTGTCTCGCGCACGATCTGCTGCACATCAACGTAGGCCTCGGTGCGAATTTCGCCCGTCACGATCACCAATCCGGTCGATGTCATGGTCTCGCACGCGCAGCGCACGTTGTCAACGTTGGCAGGAACCCCCGAAGGAGAAACATACCCCGCTTTCTGCAGGGCGATTTCCTTTTCGAGGATGGCGTCGAGAATCGCGTCAGAAATCTGATCGCAAATCTTGTCGGGATGCCCTTCGGTGACGGATTCGGATGTGAAAAGATACGATGATTGTTCTTCAGACATGAGATACCTCCTTCATCGGTGTTGGCCGGACCACCATAGCGTTTGCCTGGTTGGTGTCGGGATCACTGAGCCAACTCTCTCCCCCGACTCTGGATAATGGATGCCGCAGCTGTGCGACCTTACAATTGGTGTATAGTAACCATGTCGACACAATTATTCAAGAGGGTGAAAAAATTTGAATCCTTGGCGTTACGATTCGTCGGAGGATTCCGCAATGCGATAACGGGGATCAATCTGCTGCAATTCCTCAAATGAATCGATTTCCGTCACATCGTCAAAACTGCATTCCTCCACCACCAATCGGTACTTATTGCCCCGGATAACAAGGGGAACATCGTCCCAAAAGCGTTGCCTATTGCCTTCCTCTTCAAAGCACTCGGGTAGGTCGATAGCAAGCTTCGCACCATCTTCTGAGGTCCAGTAGCTGATGCCGTACATGTGATAGCAATCGGTGCCGCCCTTGTAGAGGTCAACGATAAAACCGTCTTTCACCTCAAGACACCAATCGGGCGTCTCCTTCACGGGAACGCCCATATAGCACGACTCGTAACGATACTTTTTCAATAATGCCGGGTTTTTGAGGAACAGATCCGACTCAAACACATAGGCATTTTGGAACAGATCTTTTGCAATGCAGGCCGATGAAATATTGTTAGTGCTTGCATAGAGGGGGTTTTCTAAAAGCTCAATCGTGGGATAATCGGCTTTTAAAAGCTGGAAGTATTCCTTCAAATAGCCGGTGACGATGTAAATCTCACTCACCCCTATCGCCAGCAAAGCATCCAGGATGGTCGTAATGATACGTCGCCCGTTAACATCGACTAGAGGCTTAGGAGTGTTCAGGGTGATGGGCAGCATACGGCTGCCAAACCCGCTCGCCAAAAGCACCGCCCGACGGGCGCGATATGGCTCAAGGGCCTCAAGCTCAGAAGCGCTCGCTTCCCCTTTTTCATATTTCAATTCAAGCTGGGCGAACTGCTCACGGCTCAAAGCTTTCATGCCGTCCCTTTCAAATCACTCAACAAAAATGGCGCAGCGCAGCGGCGAAAATACTTACTCATAGCGTTTTTCAGCCGCTTCCGTAAATTGCTTCGCCGAACGATACCAGATATAGAGCCACTCGCCCATAGGGTTTCCTCGCGCAGTTTTATATAAAGCCCATACATACCAATACCAGCCAACCAGACCCACCGCCGCCAAACAGTGCCGCTGCTCTTCGGGAGTCGCAGGGCGCCCGTAATAAAACGGCAAGATATCGAGCGTCTGCTCAATCGTGTACCCTGACCCCTGCGCGACAAAATTGCCGATATCGCAGGCTGCATCGCCCATAGCGGCATATTCCCAGTCGATGAGACGCATCTCATTGCCTCTCACCAAGAAATTCGGGCCATAAAAATCATTGTGGCAAAGCATGGGGTCTCCCGCATCCTCTCTCATCCTTGCCGCAATCGCACCAACACGCACGGCGAGCGCATCGAAGTCACGGGGAAGTGGGTACTTCATGCTCTTCAAGAGCTGGGCAATTGCCAATCCCTCATCATAAAAATCAAATGAAAAGGGGCTTGTCTTTCCTGAAGTATGCAGATGGCGCGCCATTTCAAGAGCACGTTTTACCTGGTCTGGACTAGTGTAATCAAGCTCTGAGCATCCCTCGATATAACGCGATATTTTCCATCCTTCATGGGGATCTTCGTAGACGTAGGTGTCATCTAGGCCCAAATCTTTTGCCACCATGAGCGCAAAGGTTTCTGCCTCTCGGTTCACGATTTCTTCAGTGCCCGCGCCCGGATGACGGTAAATATACTTCACCCCCTGAGCGGAAAAAAGCGTTGAAAGGTTCGTCAATCCCGCCTTTATCGACTCAACATCGGTGATGTCTTCGCGCGTGCAGTTCAGAGTCGTGCAGATATTATCCAAGATACGGCTGTCAACGTTGACGAAGAAGTCGCGATCGAAGGCTACCAAATCGGTCAGATAATCGAACTCGTAGATAACGCCCGGCCCAAAGCATTCCCTGTATATCGAAAGCTCATCGAGATGATCGACCACCACATCATCCCACAGCTTGTCCACCAGGGATGGTTCATCATATTCGCGCTGGATGATATCGATAATGCGGCA
>CAYFWL010000027.1:0-7068 GCA_964346845.1 uncultured Eggerthellaceae bacterium
GAGACAAGCGGATAGCTTGAATCCTCAAGATACGGTTGAACGTGCTGTGGTGGGGAACAGGGATAGCTACGAGTGGGCATCAAGCCCGCAGATACGTGACATCATCGCAGGTCTCTTAAGTGATGTGCCTTGGGATGCTTTGGTAGGCACCCTTTCCGGTGGTCAGCGCCGTCGTGTTGATCTGGCTCGCTTGTTGGTGGGGGATTGGGATGTGCTTGCCTTAGATGAACCCACGAATCATCTGGATATTCGTGCTATCACCTGGTTGGCTCAGCACCTCAAGGCCCGCTGGCGTGCCGGGCAGGGTGCTTTGCTGGTGGTCACCCATGATCGCTGGTTTTTAGATGAGGTGTGTCTCAGCATGTGGGAAGTGTTCGGCACCCGCGTCGAACCCTTCGAAGGTGGCTTTTCTGCCTACATTTTACAGCGTGTTGAGCGCGATCGTCTGGCTGACCAAGCGGAGCAAAAAAGACAAAACCAGCTGCGCCGCGAGCTGGCATGGCTTTCTCGCGGGGCGCGCGCTCGTGCCACCAAGCCTAAGTTCCACGTCGCTACAGCCCAAGCGCTCATCGCCGATGTGCCCCCTCTGCGCGATCGTCTGGAACTCAAGCGCATGGCTGTGGCACGCTTGGGTAAGCAGGTCATCGATGTGGAACAGGCGACCGTTTCCTTCGGAAACAAGCAGCCGGTGCTCTCAGGCATCACCTGGCTTATCGGTGCGGGGGATCGTTTTGGGCTTGTGGGCGACAACGGTGCTGGCAAGACCACGCTGCTACGTTTGATTCAGGGTGAGATTTCCCCTGATAGAGGCAGGGTAAAGATTGGCCAGACCGTGCGTTTTGCTGTGCTTTCCCAGCATTTGGATAACCTGACAGCTTTTGGTAACGATCGTGTTCGTCAGGTGATAGGCCGCTACAGCACGCGCGTCATGCTGGATGGCAAGGAGGCAACACCAGCTCAGCTGCTGGAGCGCCTGGGGTTTTCCCGTGCTGATTTGAACGAACCCGTCTGCGACCTTTCCGGCGGTCAGAAGCGCCGTCTTGCCCTCATGCTTATCTTGCTGGATGAGCCCAATGTTCTCATTTTGGACGAGCCAGGAAACGACTTGGATATCGATATGCTCGCAGTGGTGGAGGATCTCTTGGATGGTTGGCCGGGCACGCTGATTCTGGTAACGCACGATCGCTATCTGATGGAGCGCGTTACCGATGACCAGTACGCCCTGATCAACGGCAGTTTGCGCCATCTTCCGGGAGGTATCGATGAATATCTGAGCTTGACTGCCGCAGTCAAGAATACCGCTGATGCTCGTACACTGACCACGGCCGCCGTTGCCGTGAGTGCTGCTGATAAGGTTGGCGCTCTTCCTGCGGAGAACACCTCTTCCAAGCTTTCTGGTGGCAAGCAGCGTGAATTGCGCAAGCAGATGGCGTCGTTGGAGCGCAAAACCGAAACGCTCAGAGAAAAAATCGCCCAGGCTCAAGAACGTATGACCCAGGCAGATCCTTCCGACTATGTGACACTGGGGGAAATCCAAAACGAAATAGCTGCTTATCAAGTGCAGTTGGATGATCTCGAAACGGAATGGCTTGAGCGAGCGGAGCTGCTGGGGGAATAATCGCCTGCGTGAGGCGTGTGAGACCTGTGGGACCCGCGAGGCGCGTGAGACCCGTGAGGCGCGCGAGGCGTGAGGGCACGTGAGGCATGTGGGACCCGCGAGGCGTGTGAGGAGCGGAGGGGATAATCGCCACGTTTTTGCTCTGGCGAGAATCCGATGCTTTTGGTGGATGTTCGTCCTGATGGGGGACGAGCATCGCGTCTTGTCTTCTCTTTTGAAGTCAATCTGATACGCGCTTGTAATGTTGTTTGCATGGTTTTTGCGGTATGCTGTTGAGTAAAGAGCAGCCTGCAAAAGCTTGCAAGAGCTGCGCGTTGAAAGGATAGACTATGGCACATTTCTGCTCAAGCTGCGGCGGTTCCGTAGAGCCGGGACAAAAGTTTTGCATGCAATGCGGCGCGCCGGTGATTGAGGCGACCAATGCGGAACCCAGCACCTTCTCTTCCGCCCCCCAGCCTCAGGCGCAGGTGATTACGAACGGAAGCCCTTTGTCTCGTGCGTGGGCTGATCTTAAGGCGGAAAAAGGTCTGATAGGGCGTTTGGTTATCCTGGCAGTTCTCGCTTGGATTCCTATTTTGAACTTTGTTGTCTCAGGTTATTTCCTTATCTGGGCTGCCGATTCTGCGCTTGGCCGCAAGGGGCATTTACCAGAAAAGTTTGTAACTATGCCCGCGTTTACCCTCGGCTTCTTTTCCTTCGTTATCGGCCTTGTTTGGGGGGTTGTCTTCAGTATTCTGTCTGGCATTCCCCTGGTAGGTATTTTGGCGGCTATCGCTCTTGTGATTATCATCCCGTGTTTTGCTCTGAGTCAGATGCGCCTGGCCCTGTTTGGTTCTTTGGGAGCTGCTTTCGAAATCTCCAAGGTTTGGGATTTGTTCAAGCCCAATATAGGGACGACGTTGATCATCTTCTGGGCTCCGCAGGCTGTCGCCGTTGGTTGTGGCCTGGTTATTAGCCTTGTGTTGACCTTCTTTGGGGGGCTCGGCTTTCTCGGCTTCTCGTTTTCCGATGGGACCGCTCTTGCGGTTGGGTCCTTGGGTCTCGTAGCCGTTTTGACCGTGCTGGGCCTTTTCGTGATGTCCTTTATTGCGGTTGCCGCCAGCTTGGTAAGCTTCAGGGCCTTTGGCTACTTTGTTGCCGAAACGGCGCCTCAATGGGTGCGTGATGGCCTAGTGGCTAATCCTCAGGCACGTATCTAAAGCAAGCTATTCCCATCGGGAAAGGAAGGGGTGTACGATAATCGTGCGCCCCTTTTTCCATGGGGTGATGCGTTGGCGTTACATGGAGAAATTATCGAGAGCGTATTCAGCTCGGTTACATTTCAGCTGCTTTTAAGCGTTCTGCCGTAAGGTAGTCGAAAAGGTGATGCGCGCGGAGTGCGTGTGCGCAGGATGCCTCGAAGGTGTGGTGGACAGGGGTTTTCCGCATCGGACGGAGCGAGGGCAGCGCGGTATGCGCGACAGTATGCGTGATGTTCTCAAAACAGGACAGGAGGAATCGATGTCAGATTCTTTAAACAGCGACAATCAAGCGGGTGAGCAACAGTACTATCCGCGCTATGATACCCAGACGGGGGAACCACTGCATCAAAGCGCCGCTAGCCCCTCTAGCTCTGGGGCTGGCTACGGGGCTGCCCCGAGGGGCGTGTCTGCAGCAGTGACGGTGCCGACGAAAAAAGGGGGCGGCCTGAAAACCTTCCTGCTGGGTTTTTTGGGTGCAGCGCTTGCCTGCGTGCTGACTCTGTCGTGCTACCATGCTCTCTTCGCATATGATACCTCCTCCGTTGGCAGCGAATCTTCGGTGACTTTAGGTGCGGGCACTTCTTCGAGCATTACGGTGACGGGAGATGATGCGAACTTGGCTGAGGTCGTTGCGGAAAAGACCACGCCTTCCGTCTGCTGCATCTACGTGTATTCTCGTCAGAGCAGTTCTTTTCCCTATGGATTCGGCAGTAATTCCAGTTCGGACACGCTTTCTCAATCTTCTTTGGGAAGCGGTGTCATTCTGACCGAAGACGGCTACGTGCTCACGAACTATCATGTGGTGGAAGACGCCGATGCGCTTAAGGTATCTGCTGGCGGCCAGGAATACGATGCCACTTTGGTGGGTGCCGACGAGAGTTCCGACCTGGCGGTTATCAAGTTGACCGGAGCTGCGAATCTGACCCCCATTGCGGTGGGCGATTCCGATAAACTCACTACTGGTGAGTGGGTTATGACTATCGGCAGCCCCTTTGGCTTGGAGTCCTCGGTAGCTACGGGTATCGTTTCTGCTACCAGCCGCTCCCAAATAATGGACTCCTCGAACTCCAGCAGCTCGACCACCACCATCTATGCGAACCTGATTCAGACCGATGCTGCTATCAATCCGGGAAACTCCGGCGGCGCGCTGGTTGATGCTCAGGGTAATCTCATTGGCATCAATACCTTGATCACCAGCTATTCCGGTAACTATTCTGGTGTGGGTTTCGCCATTCCCGTGAATTACGCCATAGAAATTGCCAATACCATTATCAAAGGAGAGGTCCCCTCGCATGCGCAGCTGGGTGTAACGCTGGTGTCCGTGACGGATTCCTTGGC
This sequence comes from uncultured Eggerthellaceae bacterium, assembly GCA_964346845.1. Taxonomy (GTDB): domain Bacteria; phylum Actinomycetota; class Coriobacteriia; order Coriobacteriales; family Eggerthellaceae; genus CAKUOV01. Next base: position 4,198 of record CAYFWL010000027.1, read on the forward strand.
GCAGCGCTACGGTCTGCCGGTGTCTTCGGGTGCATATCTGTCTTCCGTGAGCGCGGGATCGGGCGCTGAAGAAGCAGGTCTGAGCGTGGGTGACATTATTACCAAGGTTGATGACACTACGGTATCTTCTGCCAGCGACTTGATGATTGCTATTCGCAAGCACAGTCCCGGCGATACTATCACGGTGACCTACAACCGCGATGGCCAGACGAAAACCGCTGAGGTAACGCTCGGTTCTGATGCATCGACAACAACACAAGGCTCCCTGCTTTTTAAGGATTCCTCTGCAGACGCATAACAAGCCGTGCTTTTCCCTGATGGCGTGTGAAGAAAAAGCTATGAAAAGGTCGAGTGTACGCTCGGCCTTTTCTGTTTTCAGGTACACTGTAGAAAGTTTTGTAAGATCTTGCGGAAGGACCACCATGTCTGATAAGTATGCCTATAAGCGCGTTTTGCTGAAGCTATCGGGTGAGGCTCTTGCTGGTAGCCAAGGCTATGGCATTGATCCCAAAGTTGTCGATGACCTTGCTGAGGAACTGACGGAGGTTGTCGACGGCGTTGAGCTGTGCATTGTGGTCGGCGGTGGAAACATCTTTCGCGGCATGGCGGGTGCTGCTGAGGGCATGGACCGCTCTCAGGCCGACTACATCGGTATGCTGGCAACGGTTATGAGCGCCTTGGCCTTACAGGAAGCGTTTGAGCGTCATGGCATCATGACGCGTGTGCAGAGTGCCATTTCCATGCAGGAGGTCTGCGAAACCTTTATCCGGCGTAAAGCGGTGCGCCATTTGGAAAAGGGTCGTGTCGTTATTTTTGCCGCCGGTTCGGGTAATCCCTACTTCACGACGGATACCGCAGCGGCTCTGCGCGCCTGCGAGCTTGATTGCGAACTGCTTATGAAGGCTACCAAGGTGGATGGCGTCTACGACAAAGACCCCGTGGAGAATGCCGATGCGACGAAATTTGACCGCATTTCCTATAAAGAAGTTCTGGCGCGCGATTTGCATGTGATGGATGCCGCAGCAACGTCTTTGTGCATGGACAACAAACTGCCTATTATGGTGTTTAACCTGGATGGCAAGGGAAACATCGCTGCAGCGCTGCGCGGTGAAGCCGTCGGCACCATCGTGGAATAACGGAATAGATAAGAGGGGAAAGGAGCCTTCCTATGCTGAATATGATTAAAGAGTCTGCTGATGAACGTATGCAGAAGGCCGTTGATGCGCTGAACCACAACTTCTCAAGCGTTCGTACCGGTCGCGCTAATGCTTTGCTGCTGGATCATATCAAGGTGGACTACTATGGCGCACCGACTCCTGTTAACCAAATGGCTGCCGTGAAGACACCCGATGCCCATCTTCTGGTCATCGAGCCTTGGGATCGAGGGACGTTGCGTGCCATTGAGCATGCGATTCTCGCCTCTGATTTGGGTGTTACCCCCTCTAATGATGGGAATTGCATCCGCCTACCGTTCCCCTCTCTGACTGAGGAACGCCGCAAGGAGCTTGCCAAACAGTGCAAGGCTTACGCCGAAGAGGCCCGTGTTGCCGTGCGCAATGTACGTCGAGACGCTAACTCCGATATCGCCAAGCCCATCAAGGAAGAGAGTCTTCCCGAAGATGATCAGAAGCGCTACGAGCAAGAGATTCAGAAGATGACCGATAAATACGTAGCGCTCATCGATGAGACTTACAAGAAAAAGGAAGCCGAGGTCATGACCGTCTAGGTCTGACCATCTCTCTTTCTTAAAACGATCAGGACAGACGAATGAATAAGCCGCTGGATTACATATATCCTCATCCTCCGGAGGGATTGGATCCAGCGCTGCTCGATCTCGACCGTATTCCGCAGCATGTGGCTGTCATTATGGACGGAAATGGGCGCTGGGCAAAAGCGCGCGGAAAGAATCGTCTGAGCGGGCATAAGGCGGGTATCGAAGCGGTTCGTGAAGCGATTCGTATGGCATCTGACCTGGGTATTCGCTATCTAACTATCTATTCGTTTTCTTCTGAGAACTGGAAGCGCCCCCTTGAGGAAGTCATTGGGCTGATGGACTTGTTTGCCAAGACCATGCTGGCTGAGGTGGCAGAACTCCACACAGAACAGGTGCGGGTGAAGACCATCGGCGATTTGTCTATGCTGCCGTCCAAGACGCGTGCGGCTTTTGAGCAAGCTTGGGACATGACCAAAGACAACGAGGGCATGACCCTGGTCGTTGCCATCAATTACGGTGCACGCAAGGAAATCCTGGATGCTCTTGGTGCCTTTGGTAAGGCGGCTCATGAAGCGCAAAAGAGGGGCGAGGTCCTGGAGCGCACCGAGGAAAATTTTGCTGCATTCCTGTCTACTGCGGGCATGCCTGATCCGGATTTGCTTATCCGCACCAGCGGTGAGATGCGTCTGTCTAACTTCCTTTTGTGGCAGATTGCCTACGCCGAGCTTGTTGTCACCGATGTGCTGTGGCCCGATTTCGACCGCTACGAGTTCCTGCGTGCCTTGCTGGAATATCAGAGTCGCGATAGGCGTTTCGGGGGCGTGAAGTAATCATGGCCGATTTGCGTGAAGATTTTTTCGGAGAAGATTCGGCTGATGCTGCTCGGGCGGTTTCGCAGGGCGATGCTTCTCGGGCCGATGTGTCTTGGGGTGGTGCTTCCCCGGCTGGTACCCCTGCCGGCGCTGCCGGTGCTGGTGCTGGTGGTGCTGGCGCTGATGCTGGTGGTGCTGGTGCGGTCGGCGCCGCTGCTGGCGTGCCCGCTGCTGCTTTCCCCGTTGGCGCATCTGCTGCCAGTGCTGGCGCGCTCGCTGCTGCGTCTTCTCCTGCTGGCGCTGATGCATCAGCTCCTGCCGACGCCTCCTCGGTCGACGCACGTC
>CAYFWL010000027.1:7168-19972 GCA_964346845.1 uncultured Eggerthellaceae bacterium
CCTGCTGGCGCTGATGCATCAGCTCCTGCCGACGCCTCCTCGGTCGACGCACGTCAGATGGAGGAGTGGCCCAAGGATCCGCAACCGGGGAGCTTTCGCGATATGCTTCGCCGCAGCCGTTTCGGTGATGGCTCGAAGAAACGCAGCACGCCGACCCGTGGTGAGCGCATCAAAGACGTTGCCTACAGCAAGACGCCTGATCGCTTTAAAAATGCCTCTGAACTGCAGGTACGTCTGCGCACGGGTGCAATTTACATCATTTTGACCCTGGCGGGTATTGTTATTGGCGGCTGGGGTTTGGTCATCATGCTTTCCGTGACGGCGGGCATATGCGTCGGCGAGTTCTATTTCATGCTGCGCAAGGATTCCAAGCTTCCCAACGAAGTGCTGGGCATTATCGGCGCCGTGGCGTTTCCCCCGGCAGCTCACTTGTGGGGCTTGGCTGGCTGCATGGTGGTTTCTTTGCTGCTGCTTTTAGCACTGCTGGTGTGGTATGTATTTTGGCTGCGTGCTCGTATTGCAGATGTGGGCGTCAGCTTCTTTGGTGCTCACTACACGGGCCTGCTGCTTTCGAGCTTTGCGCTCATCGATCGGGCTCTGGAGTGGCCCTACAGTTCTTTTGCGTTGCTCATCGTGTTTGCCAGCGTATGGTTGAATGATGGTTTTGCCTATCTGGTGGGAAGCAAGATTGGCAAGCACAAGCTGGCGCCACACATCAGCCCCAACAAGAGCTGGGAAGGGTTCATCGCCGGCATTGTCGGCTCTATGCTGGGGTGGTGCTTGATGGTGCTGGTGCCCGGTGTTGATATTTCGGTGTCGTTGGCGCTTCTGTTCGGTTTGATTTGCGGCTTGATGAGCGTGCTGGGAGATCTAGCGGAAAGCCGCATTAAGCGTAACTCTGGCGTGAAGGACTCGGGGACTATCATGCCTGGTCACGGCGGTCTTCTTGACCGTACTGACTCGATATTCATCGCGGCTGCCGTTGCTTTTGTGCTGTTGACGTTTGGCGGTTGCATCACCGTTGTTTTCTAGGCTTGAGCTTTTGGCGAAGAGACGACGTGATGATAGCGCGAACGTCGCTAAGGGTTAAAGAGGTTATCTATGAAGCGAATTGCTGTTTTGGGGTCTTCGGGCTCTATTGGAACACAAACTCTGGACGTGTGTCGGCAGCATGTGGATAAATTGCAGCCGGTCGCGTTGGCGGTGGGTGGTCGAGCGGATGTTTTAGCTGAGCAGGCAAGGGAATTTGCTGTAAAGAACTGCGCTGTTGGCAACGAGGAGCTGCGCGGCTCTTTCGGAGCGCCCGAAGGCTGTGGCTTTGGCTTTCAGGCAGTTTTGAATCTGATTTACGCTGATGATGTTGATCTGGTGGTGAACTCTTTAGTGGGGGCCGCCGGTTTGCGCGTGAGCTACGAAACGCTCAAAGCGGGTAAGGTTCTTGCCCTGGCTAACAAGGAATCCTTGGTAGTTGGCGGCGATCTTATTATGCCGCTGGCTGCTCAGATTGATGCTCAGGTGGGTCATGCGGGTGCCCTGATGCCCATTGATTCCGAGCATGGTGCCATCTACCAGTGCCTTCTAGGTGAAGATCCGGCTGAGGTAGCCAGGCTGTGGATTACTGCTTCAGGGGGTCCTTTCCGGGGTAAGACGCGTGCTGATTTATGCGACGTTACTCCCGAGCAAGCGCTTGCTCACCCCACGTGGAACATGGGTGCCAAGATTACCATCGACTCTTCCACCTTGATGAATAAGGGCCTCGAAGTGATTGAGGCGCATCATCTATTCGCCATGCCCTATGAAAAAATCGACGTGGTAGTGCAGCCTCAAAGCGCTATTCATTCTATGGTCGAATTCACTGATGGTAGCGTGAAGGCGCACTTGGGAACCACGGACATGCGTATTCCCATCCAATTCGCTCTTTCGTTCCCCGAGCGCTGGGAAGCTCCTGTTCAGCCTCTTGATTTCCGTGCTTTGGGTTCCTTAGATTTTGCGGCACCGGATACGGAGACTTTCCGCTGTTTGGCTCTTGCGCGCCAGGCTGGCGCTGCGGGTGGTACGCTACCCTGTGTGATGAACGCTGCTAATGAGGTTGCGGTTGCCGCTTTTTTGGCAAAACGTTGCTCCTATTTAGGGATTGCGGAGTGTGTGGAGGAGGTTATGCTCGCGCACCAAACTCAGCCCGTGGAATCCTTGGAGCAGCTTGAAGAGGTGGATTCGTGGGCGCGCATGCAGGCTGAGTCGTGGCTTTCGGTGCACTAACGTGATGGAATTGTGACAAATTACCTGTCCCTTTGTCACAATATGGCGGAATTATGACAAAGGGACAGGTAATTTGTCACAATCGGAAAGGGTTTGCATGGACGTAGTCCTTATGCTGATATATGTGTCCATTCTGTTGGGCTTGTTGGTGGTCATCCACGAAGGTGGCCATTTCTTGGCATCACGTGCTTTTGGCGTGCGCGTCACGGAGTTTATGGTTGGGTTTCCCGGCCCCAGTTTGAGTTTTCGACGAGGAGAAACTCGCTTTGGCGTAACCTGCGTACCACTGGGTGGCTATGCTCGTATTTGTGGCATGGAGACGGGCCCGATGAGCCCGTACCTGCAGATGACCTTGGCTGCCATGTATGCTCGCGGCACGGCAGAGATGGAAGATGTCGCTCATGATTTGGGCATTTCAGATGATGAGGCTTTGGCAGCACTGGATGAACTGGTGGAATGGGGCTGTCTTACGGCCCCCAAAAAGACCGATGCGTACAACACCTATCGTGTTGTTGACGTTAGGCCCACTAAGCGGCAGATCAAACGCGCCCGCGCCGCCGGTTTGCCTCAACCGCAGGCGTATGAGGAAGGCCAAGCGCGCCCTTGCGATGATCCCCGGGTTCTTTTCGAGCGTGAGTACAAACAGCAGTACCGTTCGCTTCCCTTCTGGAAGCGCTCGGTCATTCTTCTCGCTGGTATTACGGTGAACCTGCTTTTTGCCGTGCTCGCTTTTGTGGTGGTGTATTCCGTCTTGGGTTTTGATGTGCAAAACACCCAGACGGGCGAAATCGTCCATCGCACGCTTAATCCCGCGCAATCGATTATGGTGGGTGCTAACTACATCGTCATGGTCGCTCAGGCAATCGTGAACCTGTTTAATCCCGCTACCGTTATGGAAACGGTCTCCCAGTCTTCATCTATCGTGGGCATTGCCATTGTTTCCAAAACGGCGGCAGAGCAAGGTTTTGAAACGTTCTTGCTGTTCACTGCTATGATTTCAGTGTCGCTGGGATTGATGAACCTCTTGCCCATCACGCCCTTGGATGGTGGTCGTTTCATCATCGAAGTCTATCAGCGCATTACACGTAAGCTGGCATCCGAGCGTGCCTTGAACGTTCTGACTGCAGCAGGCATGAGCTTTATTGTTGTGCTGACGGTGGTTATGGTCGGACAAGACGTCGTGCGCATTTTCGACGGCTTCTGGAGCCAGTAGCGTTCGAGGCAGGTCGGCGGCATGGCGAGGCAGGTCGGCGGCATGGCGATGAAGGACCCCGTGTTGTCGATGCAGGATTGCAGGATCGCAAGATGCCAGGAGCAACTCAGCGGGGAACTGCCGATGTCCCGAGTGATTCCCTAAACGATTCCCTAAACAGGATAGCCTCTGTCAAATCATCTTTTGCCGGAACCCCGCTGTTCGACGTGTGCATGCGGTAAAATGCGCTCAGGAAAAAAATCAGTGAGGGAAGACGTGCTATGAAGCCCAATCAAATGACTCGCCAGCTTATAGTGGGCAACGCGGCGTTTCGTGCGGCGGGAAGGGCGGTGCCCCTGGGCGGCGGTGTTCCTGTGGTGGTCCAGTCCATGCTCAATGCGCCCGCTGAAGACGCTGCGGCAAATTTGGCTCAGATTGAGCGCTTGGCGCTTGCCGGTTGCGAAGTGGTGCGTATGGCGGTGCCGCGCCTTGACTGTCTGGATACCTTCGAAGAAGTGTGCAAAAAGAGCCCGCTGCCCGTAGTTGCGGACATCCACTTTGATGCACGCATCGCTATCGGCGCAGCTCAGCGCGGCGCGGCGAAGCTGCGTATCAATCCTGGCAATATCGGCGGTCTCGAGAAGACCGATGAAGTTATCGAAGCAGCACGTAGAGCGGGCATCCCCCTTCGCGTGGGCGTGAACGGAGGGTCTCTGGACAAAGATCTTCCTGCTCGCGATGATTTGACTTTGCCTGAAAAGCTGGCTCAGTCTGCGGCAGAATACGTGGAGTATTTCCAGAGCCGTAACTTCGACAATATCGTTGTTTCCGCCAAGGCGCACGACGTGGTGGCGACCATTGAAACCTATCGTCTGTTGGCCCAGCGCATTCCTACGGTGCCTCTGCACATTGGCATCACCGAGGCGGGTACTCTGTTTCAAGGCATCATCAAGAGCGCTAGTGGCTTAGGGATTCTGCTGGAGCAGGGCATTGGTGACACCTTGCGCATCTCTCTGACAGACGATCCCGTTCAAGAAGTTCGTGCCTCTTGGGTTTTGTTAAACGCTCTGGGTCTGCGCTTTCGTGGGGTGGAACTCATCAGCTGCCCCACCTGTGGGCGCACTCAGGTTGACCTCATCTCCTTGGCGCAGGCTGTAGAGAATCGTCTTGCTGCAGTGGAAAAACCCCTGAAGGTTGCCGTCATGGGTTGTGTGGTGAACGGTCCTGGTGAGGCTGCTGACGCCGATATCGGGGTAGCCTGCGGAAACGGAGTAGGAATTGTCTTTGCCCAGGGCGAAATGTTGCGTAAAGTGGACGAAGACAAAATTTTGGATGCACTTATGGAGGAGATTGCCAAATTATGAGCGCCCTATTGAGAATGAGCCAGATATACGCACCAACGCTGAAGGAAGACCCCAGCGATGCCGATATCGCCAGCGCGAAGCTGTTGACACGTGCGGGCATGATGCGCAAAGAAGCTGCCGGTATGTTCACCTTCATGCCCTTGGGGCTGCGGTCTTTGCGCAAGATTGAGAACATCGTGCGTGAGGAGATGGACAGCCACGGGGGCCAGGAGCTGTTGATGCCCTTTGTGCAGAACGCTGAACTTTGGCGCGAAAGCGGCCGCTGGGATGCCTACGGTGCCGAAATGCTGCGTTTCACCGACCGTCACGACGTGCAGTATTGTTTAGGCCCCACGCATGAAGAAGTCATCACTGACCTGGTAAAAAACGAGCTCCGCAGCTATAAGGACCTGCCTAAAAATTTGTACCAGATCAATCTCAAATTTCGTGATGAGCGCCGTCCTCGTTTTGGCTTGTTGCGAGGGCGCGAGTTTATCATGAAGGATGCCTACAGTTTTGACGCCGACCAGGATGGTTTGGATGTCAGCTATCTGCAGATGCGCGATGCGTATAGCAAGATGTTTAGCCGCATGGGCTTTGAGTACCGTATCGTGCAGGCCGACAGTGGTCAGATTGGCGGCAGCGGCTCCGAAGAGTTTATGGTTTTGGCTGATACGGGCGAATGTGAGCTGGTGTACTGCGAGTGTGGCTATGCGGCCGATACCGAAATCGGGGCCTGCTCTCCGGTGCCGATGGAATATGCTGCCGACCGCATGACGAAACTTTCCACGCCGGGTGTCCATACCATCGCCGAGCTGTCTGCGTTCTTGGGCTGCGAAGAGGCTGCGACAGCCAAGGCGTTCAGCGGCGTCGACGAAGAGGGTGCCCTTTGGGTTTTGTTCGTGCCGGGCAACTACGAGGTAAACGAGATCAAGGCTGCTCAGATGATTCCCGGCTTTCGACCGCTCTGTGATGAAGAGATGCTGGAAGCCAAGCTGGTGAAGGGGTCCATGGGTCCCGTGGATCTGCCTGCTGGCGCGCACGTTGCTGCTGATGCTTCGCTGCAGGGCGTTTCGCGTTGGGTGGTTGGCGCCAACGAAGACGGTTTCCATTATGTTGGAGCCAAGCTCGGTGAGGACTTTCATGTTGAGCTTTGGGGAGATTTATGTGTTGTCAAGGAAGGGGACGCGTGCCCGGCGTGCGGCAAGCCGCTCATGAGCGCTCGTGGTATCGAGGCTGGTCAGATCTTCAAACTGGGTACGAAATACTCCGAAGCCATGGGTGCTACTTTTATGGATGTCAACGGTAAAGAGAGGCCCTTCGTCATGGGGTGTTACGGTGTGGGTGTGTCGCGCTCGATGGCTGCCGCTGTTGAGCAATGCCATGACGATCAGGGCATTGTGTGGCCGCTGGCCATTGCCCCTGCCGAGATTTGCGTGATTCCCCTGGCCGTTAAGGACGATACGGTGGAGCCTGCTGCCGAGGATATTGCTGCCATGTTGAAGTGTCAGGGTTGGGATGTGGTTATTGATGACCGCAAGGAGCGTCCTGGCGTAAAATTTGCTGATGCCGATCTTATCGGTTGGCCGATGCAGATCGTTGTGGGGAAGCGCGGGCTCGATGCAGGCTCTGTTGAGGTGAAGATTCGCAAGACGGGCGAGAAATTCGATATGTCGTTGGATGCTTTGAGCGACAAGTTCGCTGCTTTGCGTGCTTCCATCAACTGGGATAACTCTGACGTTAATTTTGATGTGTTGAAATAGTTCATGCGGGGTCGGGCAAGGTTTTCGAGGTGGTTTTTCAGCTTTTTGCTTCAATTTCTGCCAAAAAGCCGATTTGACAGAAAAATCATCCGTGAACTCCCGTGATTTCTGTCTTTTTTGGCGCTATTCAAGGAAAAAGGGCTCCAAAGAGCTTCCTTTTGAGGTAATTCTGGCGAAGGTTTTCTGTCAAATCGGTTTTTTGGCAGAAAAATTGCTCAATCGCGTATTTTTCTTTTCCGAAGGGCGCTCATGCAAAGGGTGCCATGCGATGCCCTGGGTGTGTAGGCCCTGAGTAAAGCAGATTCTCGGAAAAGTTATGGAAGGTGTTTTCGTGGGCGGTTCCTGCAAAGCAGTTCTCTTTGATCTTGATGGCACGCTTATCGATACCTATGCACTTATCTTGGTGTCGTTTCGTCATGCGACAGAGCAGGTTTTAGGGCGTGTCGTTCCCGATGAAGAGCTTATGGCGAAAGTGGGACAGCCGCTTTCTACGCAGATGTGGGATTGGACCGATGATCCTGCTGTTCATAATGAGCTGCTCTCAGTGTATCGTACCTTCAACCATGCGATGCACGACCAGATGGTGGCAGCGTTTTCGGGCGTTCCCGAAATGCTGCAGTCTCTGCAGAGTCGAGGGGTTCGTGCAGGAGTGGTTACCTCGAAGCTCCACGGGCTTGCCAATCGTGGCTTGGAATGCACTGGGCTTGATAGCTTCATAGAGGTGCTTGTGGCTCCTGATGATTATCCGCAGGCGCATAAGCCCGATCCGGGTCCCGTGTTGTATGGCTGCCAGCTTTTGGGTGTGAGCCCATCTACGTGTTGGTATGTGGGGGATAGCCCCTATGACATCGAGGCGGGGAACAGAGCGGGATGTAAGACAGCGGCGGCTTTATGGGGCATGTTCAGTGAAGATACGCTTCGGGCTCAAAATCCCACGGTAAGTTGTAAATCACCTGATGAATTGCTTGTCGCGCTGACAAGTGGACGATAGGCATCTCTCCCTGCTTTGTGTGCTTTTCACACAAAGACGCGTATTATCTCTGAATATTTGCAGCTTACGCAGCAGCTTTGCGTGTCTTTGGTAAGATGAGCGCCATGATGCAGAGAAGACGAAAAAGAAAAGGGTGCTTTTGGCATCTCGGGCGTGCCCTCGTAGTGTGTGTGCTGGCGGGGGCTTTCGTGCTTGTGTCTACCAACGCATGGGTTGTGCTTACTACCAGGAACAATATCCATACGGTAAAAGAAGTATCGACGTTTCAGGCTGATGCCATTGTGGTGCTGGGTGCTTCGGTCCGTCCCGACGGGTCCCTTTCAAGGATTTTGGCCGATCGCGTAGATGGCGCCATCGCGCTGTACCAAGAAGGCGTGGCTCCCAAAATTATTATGAGCGGCGACAACGGCGAGCAATCCTACAACGAATGTGCTGCTATGAAGAAGTATGCCGTGGCCTATGGTGTGCCAAGCGAAGATGTTTTCTGCGATCATGCCGGTTTTTCCACTTATGAAACTATGTACCGCGCGCGTTACGTGTTCGGTTGCCAGCGCGTTGTGGTTTCCACTCAGACCTACCACCTGTATCGCGCCATTTATGCAGGGGAAGGTTTAGGTATGACGGTGGCGGGCGTGCCTACTGACCTGCGCACATATGACAATCAGATAAACTACGACATTCGCGAGGTGGCTGCACGCACCAAAGATTTCTTCAAGACATTGGTCAAAGCTCCATCCACGTTTGTGGGAGAGCCCATCAGCCTGAATCAGTCGGGTGACGTGACGAACTAAGCGCGTTGTGACAAATGACCTGTCCCTTTGTCACATATACGGATGCGGTAAGAGAGGAAGAAGCTCCAATGGCTCAAGATTTGAACGACAGAATGTATGGTTTGGGTGCTGAGCCCAGTGCAATTCGCGAATTGTTTGCTTATGGTCTTGAGCGGAAGGCCCAGATTGGTGCCGACAAGGTGTTCGATTTTAGCATCGGTAATCCCAGCGTACCTGCACCGGTGGCAGTGAAGGAAGCAATCATCGAACTCATGAACGAAGATCCAGTTGCGCTGCATGGCTATACACCCGCAAGTGGCAATTACTCTACACGGAAGGCCGTTGCCGACAGCATTTGCCGCCGTTTCGGCGTGCCGGCTACTCCCGACAAGGTGTATATGACCTGCGGGGCTGCGGCGTCTCTCGCGGTGGCTTTTCAGGCTGTTTCTGAGCCGGGTGAGGAGATTATCGCGATTGCTCCCCATTTTCCCGAATACCGCGTTTTCGTAGAAAGTGCTCAATGCACCTTGGTGCCGGTTTTGGCTCGTGAGAGCGATTTCCAGATTGATGTTTCTGCTGCTGAAGCTGCAATTGGCAACAGGACGCGTGCAGTTCTTATCAATACGCCCAACAATCCTACCGGCGCTGTATATTCTCGCCAAAACCTCGAAGAGCTGAGCTCGATGCTCTCCCGCAAGGAGCAGGACTTGGGCCGCAGGCTGTATCTCATCAGTGATGAGCCGTATCGTGAGATTTCCTATGGTAAGGAAATCCCGTTCCTTCCTTCTCTGTACCCCCGAACCATTGTATGTTACTCCTGGTCAAAGAGTTTATCGTTGCCGGGTGAGCGCATCGGCTATGTGTACGTGTCTGATTTCGCGGATAATGCCAAAGAAATTGCTACGGCAGTGGCCGGTGCTGGCCGCTCGCTGAGCTATGTGTGCGCTCCCGCCCTGTTCCAGCGTGTGATTGAGCGATGCATCGATGAGCCGTCTGATGTGGAATCCTATCGCGAGAATCGACGGATCTTGTCTGAGGGCTTGAAGAATTTGGGTTATGAATACATTGAGCCTGACGGTGCCTTCTACCTGTGGGTTAAAGCGTTGGAGCCTGATGCCCAGGCGTTTAGTGACCGAGCGAAGCAGTTTGAGTTGCTGTTGGTGCCCTCCAATAGTTTCGGTTGCGAGGGGTGGGTACGCCTGAGCTATTGCATTTCTCAGGAGACCATTGTGAACTCTCTGCCGGCATTTGCTGCGCTGAAGGCTTCTTACGAGGAGTGATGCGATATGGCAGGGAAGAAGAAAAGTGCAAAAAAGACGGGTGGCGCAGGGAAAAACGCGCCCTTAGTTGTTGTCTATGGCATGGACTGGGAAAGTGAACGCGGCGGACTGCTTCGTCGTGTGATTCGTGAGCTGGGATTCGGGCTGCGAGTCGTTCGTATTGAGCAGCTTGCGGATCCGGTAGGGTCTCTTGCAGGCCTTGTGGGGTATCGTCCGGCGATGCATCCCTTTGAAGGGGAAGGTCCCGACGGCGAATTCATGCTGCTGTGCAATCTTAACAAGCGGCAGATGGGTGATTTTCTTATGGCTCTCAAGGTTACCGGCGTGTCAATTCCCCATAAGGCAATGCTGACCAAAAACAATCGCGATTGGCCTTTTGCTGTCCTTATGAGCGAGGTGGCCGAAGAGCACGAGCGACTGACTGCGGCCGCAGGGGCTGCAACAGCGGGGGCCGCGACGGAGGCGGCTGCTGCGACAGCGGAGACTGCCGCGACGGAGGCTGCTGCTGCGACGACTGAGGCTGCAGATTCTGCAACAGCCGCGAAAGTTGCGGCAACTACAGAGAGCGCGGGTGCGGTAACCACGGAAGGGGAAGACGCTGTGGCCGCGATGACTTCCGTCGCGACAGAAGCTGCTGCGACGGAAGCTGCTGAGCGCGGCTAGGAAAAGAAAACCACTGAGTGCGTCTAAGAAAAAGGAGGCAGTATGGAGAATTTTGAATTTGTGTCACCAACTCGTTTCGTATTTGGTAAAGCTGCTGAAGAGCGGATCGGCTCCATGCTGTCTGCCGCTGGCGCACGCAAGGCCTTGGTTCATTTTGGCGGCAAGAGCGCCCAGGAAAGTGGCCTGATTAGCCGTGTGTGCGCATCGTTGGAGGCCGCTGACATCGCTTACGTGGAGCTGGGCGGCGTGCGTCCCAACCCCGAAGTTACCCTGGTTCGTCAGGGTGTGCAGATCTGCAAAGAGCAGGGTGTTGATTGGGTGCTTGCTGTAGGTGGTGGCTCTGTCATTGATTCTGCGAAGGCTATTGCAAACGGCGCATGCATTGAAGAGGACGTCTGGACCCTTTTCGAAAACAAGCGCACTGACCATCCGGTGCTTCCTATCGCCGTAGTCTTGACGATTCCTGCTGCGGGGAGCGAAGCCTCCAAAAACACCGTGATAAGCAATGATGAACTGGGCAGAAAAACAGGCTATCCCAACGACAATCAGCGCCCCCGATTTGCTTTTATGAATCCCGAGCTCACGTTTACCTTGCCGTTGTATCAGACCGCTGCGGGTCTGACGGATATGTTCGCTCATCTGCTTGAACGCTTTTTTGACGACATGGGTCCGGTGCCCGTTACCGACAATCTGAACCTGGGGCTTATGAAGACGGTGCGTGCTGAGGCTCCTCGGGTGCTGGCTGATCCCGAAAACTACGATGCCCGCGCCAATATCATGTGGGCAGGCATGTTGAGCCATCAGGGTTTGGCGGGCATTGGCCGCCACGAAGACTGGGCGACCCATGCTCTGGAACATGAGCTGTCGGCTTTGAAGCCTGAAATTACCCACGGTGCCGGTCTTGCTGTTATGTTCCCTGCGTGGATGGAGTATGTGTGTGGTGAGAATCCGGCGCGCTTTGCCTATTACGGTAGAGAGATTTTTGGCCTGGCCCCTACGGGAGATGTGATGGCTGATGCGCTTTCCGCTATTGACGAGACCCGCGCCTTCTTTGCGTCTTTAGGCATGCCTACCACCTTAGATGAGCTCGGGATTGATGAGGAAGACATCGAGCGGATGATTCCTGCACTTCAGGCGAACAAGGGTACCATTTTCGGATCATTCAAGAAGCTGACCTTGGATGATGCGCGCGAAATCTACCGTCGGGCATTGTGATGGAAAAAGGGCCTTAGTTCGTCGGAACCAAGGCCCTTTTGCTTTGGTCTGTCAGCTGGATCTCTTCCGCCATCGGCGATAAGGGTTTTCTCCTGATATCGTGCGAGGGAGAGGGTAGCTCAATGCTCTTGATCCACCTGCTTGTGCAGTCGCACTCTGCTTTCAAAGGCTTTCTACTCCACTCCGTAAACTTCCTTATTGTAGCGACCGATCTCATCGTCGATGATGCGGTCGGTCATCGGGTAGATACCAGAATCCTTCAGGCCTGAGGGGAGGCAGGGAATGAAGTGCCCGCCTGTTGTTCAAGAAAGCGCATCTGTTCAAAGATGCCCGTGCCCATGAAGCACATGGAAAGATATCCCTTTGCGCGGACTTGCTCCTGCAGCGCAAGCGCTGCATCCCATGCGCCGGGAATAGAGGCCGGCTCGATCAGATCGGGAACGGTACCACACGTGCGCCAGATGGCTACGCCAAGCTTGATTTCCGACGAGACAGGTCTCACTGCGCTTCAAGAGCTTTTGGTCTTGCTTAGGGATGTCGGTAGATAGTGGGTAAAGATGCTTTCTTAGATTTCGATGGTGTCGAGGGCGGGCACATGCTCGTCAATTGTCGAGATGTCGACCGCCAAGGCCTGCTCAATACTTGAATTGCACTCGAGGACACTATTGAAATAATGTCGGTATAGATCAAGAATCAAGTCGATGCATTCCGCCTCTGCTTCAGCTGGAATGTGGGGCTTCATGTAGTCGAGTCTATGACGGGCAAATACGCCGCGGGCTACCGCACAGGATTGCCTACTCAATAACAAAGCGTTTTTTCGGTTATCTGCCCGTCGGCGATGCTAGGTTTTAGTCCGAAATACTCTCGATCTTCCAGTCGCCCGCTGAAGATGATGAGGGTGTCGAGGGCGCTGTGCGAGCTCTTGTCGTAGATTTCCGGGAAAAGCTGATAATGTTCAAAAATGTACTCTTCAATTCTGCTTTCGTCTCCACTGAAGAAAAGGGAATCGTAGTACGGGTAGTATTTGAACGCCTCGTGGATAAAGGCTCGCCAATTGAGGAGTTGCCAGGCCGTATGGTTGATCTTTCCGCTGTCGCGCATGCTGAGAAACGAGTCATAGGCATGGTAGTAGGGCTCGATAAACGGTACGGACGCTAACGATATGAGATGTTCGAGGTTGTCGAAGTGACGGTAGAGCACTGCCGGAGTGCAGTTGAGCTCTTTGGCAAGACGCCTTACGGTGAGTCCTGCGACCCCTTCCTTTTTCAATATCCTAAATGATTACTCGAATCGTGCGCCTCGTGTTCTGGAGTACTTGCGTCACTTTG
>CAYFWL010000028.1:0-19673 GCA_964346845.1 uncultured Eggerthellaceae bacterium
TTGGTTTGCTTGGTTTGCTTGGTTTGCTTGGTTTGCTTGGTTTGCTTGGTTTGCTTGGTTTGCTCGGTTTGTTCAGCCTCTTCGACTTCCTCGGCTTCTTCAGCCGCTTCGATTTACTCTAGAATTTCTCTCGGAATAAGAAAGACCCTGTCCGTCAGGAAAACCAGGCGCGACGAAGCGCCTTCACACCAGGCAAAATGTCATCTTGCTTGATGGCAGAAAAGCCCACCATGACGAAATTCTCCGGCACATCCTTGCCTGTCCAGTAGTAGTGCTTAGTGCCATACACGTTTACGCCAGCGTCATGAGCACTTTTCAGAAGCTGCTCTTGGGTCATGTCATTGTGCACCTCCACAAACAAATGCATGCCCGAATCCTTGCCATAAAGCGTCGCGCGCGGACCAAACTCCTGGGTAAACGCAGCAACCAGCTCATCGTGTCTGCGCCTGTTGCCCGCTACCATACGACGCAGGTGGGTGTCCCAATGCCCCCTTTTCATGAATTGCCCCAAGGCGGCTCGCAAGGGATAGGGAACCGTATCCCACGAGAAGGTGAACAGCTTGTTCCATGCGGCCAATAAGGCGGGCGGCAAGACGAAGTAGGCCAAACGCAAACCTGGCGACAGCGCCTTAGAGAAATTGCAGAGGTAAATGACGCGATTGTTACGATCGATAGACTGCAACGAGGGAATGGCGCGCGTTCCGTAACGATACTCATTGCAGCTGTCATCTTCGATGATGTACGCCTCGTGCTCGGCTGCCCAATGCAGCAGCTTGACTCGCGTGTCCAAGTGCATCATATTGCCCGTAGGGAATTGGTGGGATGGCGTAGTGAAAATCAGCTTGGGCTCAATCTTGTTCAGCTCCTCCAGGAATTCTTCACCCGAACCATCGGAAGGAAGCGGCATCATATGCGCCCCAAAACGGCGAAAGACCGTTGCCGCAACATCGAATCCAGGCTCCTCGTGGGCTACCTGAAGGGGCTCACCGGGCGTTTGCAGCAGCTGAACGATCGCGGATAGGGCGACCTCGGTACCCGATTGGAAAACTACCTGGTCAGGATGGCAGCGCACACCACGAGCGCGCTGCAGATAATCCGCCAGCTGCTTTTACAGCAAGCACGGTTCATCCTTGTGGTAATAGCTCACCAGATCTTCGTTGGAAATCTTATCCAACACTTCCCCATAAATCTTGCGCCACGCACGCCGCGGAAACGACCCTGGCTGCAGGCTGGTGTACGCAAAATCATAGCGCGCTGCATCGCCACGACGACATTCCTCGTAGAACGTGCCCTGATACCGCATCGGCGTACGTACGTTTTCAGGGTCTTCCTGCACCCACTTTTCCGAAAAATACTCTAAATCGATAGGGGCAACCACATAGCCTGAGCGCGGAATGGCCTGCACATAGCCTTCCAGCGAAAGCTGAAGATAGGCGCGCTCAACAGTGGCATGGGAAACACCAAGGTCCTTGATAAGCGAGCGAATAGAGGGCAGCTTTTCCCCTTTTCTCACCACACCTTCAAGAATTTGTCTGCGCACTGCTTCATATATTTGCTGATACAGTGGCTGTTCGGCGGCTTCATCGAGCGCTATAAGCACCTCCGGCCGTTTTGCGGGCATCGCAAAAACCTCGCTTGCTACTGAAAGGATTTCCGAGTGGCATCTTCCACGGCTTCTTCCAAGAGCACGAGCTGCTTGGCAAGGGTATTCTGTTTGCGAAACTGCACGAACAACCATACACCCAGCAGCAACCAGAGCAGGGCATACGTCACAATGATGTAAGGAGCAGAAGGGATGATGGTGGAATAGATTTCTTGCAAGAGCGGATTCATATGGGTTCCTTCCCTCAGAAAAAGCGAACGACGATCTTAGTCTTCCATAGTTTCTTTCAGCGCAGCCACGCGCTCTTCCAGACAAGCGTTGCGAAAGCGCAGACGATACAAACCAAAAGCCAGCAATAAGAAGCCCACGGCGCAGCAAGCCACCGTAAGGCCCATGTCTCCCGTCATGCCTCCTTCGCGCATAACCACCGGATGCAAGCTGCTGGGAATAAAGCGGGTAACGAAGAAGGTAATAGGCACATCCAAGAAGCTGATCAGGCCAAATACTGCGGCAAACGTTGCACGGCGCTCGGCATCGTCAATGGCATTGCGCAGGATGAAATAGGCAATAGCCAGAAGAGTCAAAATAAGATACGTGGTCAACCGCGGCTCCCAGGTCCACCAGACGCCCCACTCAAACATGGTCCACATTTCCCCTGTGATCATGGTGGCAACGACGAACAACAAGGCCACCTCCATGCAGAGGCGTGCACAGGTATCGAAGCGTTGCTGACGCGTAGACAGATAGCGGATGCAGTAGTACGCCATGAAAATCATGACCACCATCGACGTTATGGCAACAGGCATGTGGAAATAGAAGATCTTCTGGCTGAGCAGCAGCTTTGTTGTCACCACCTGGCCGCCAACAAGTTCAGCACCACCTACCGCAGCACCATTAACCGGCGCGGCGTAGAAAAACGCGAGCAAAAACCCTACACCTGTCAGCAGTGTTCCCGCAACGATGGCAAAAGGCGCCACTTTATCGGGCCACTGCCCCATTTCGGGCAGCTTAACGTGCTTGTGTTCTTGAGCCACCAAAAACCTCCTTTTCCCCTCACGCGCGAAGACGATCCTCACGCGGAAATCACAAAATCATACAATGCCCAGCTGGCTAAAGCCATAATCACGTCGTAAGCACCAGCAACCGCCAACGAAAGGGCGAGAGCATCCATTGCTTCGGGGGATCCCACCAGCACTGCCGTTGTTGCCGTCACGCAGGCATACAACAAAGGGAAGATGAGCGGAATAAACAGCACCGCCAAAAGAACATCTTTGCCCCGCGTGGATGCCGTAATCGTAGAAAGCAGCGTCCCCACCGCAGACATACCGATAGTACCTACCAAAATTGGTATGATGACCAGGTAAAATGTTGATGGCAGCCCGTAGTTGCCCATGAAGAAAAAGTAGAACAGGGGCACAGAGATGATTTCGACTACCAACATGAACAAGAGGTTGGAAAGAGCTTTGGACAGAAATATCACACCACGATCCATAGGCACCAGCAGAATACCTTCCAAAGCACCCTGCTCCTTTTCGTAGGCGAAAGAACGGTTCAGACCCAACAGGCTGGTGAACACGAATAAAGCCCAGAGCAAACCGCCGCTCATTTGGAGTAGGTCAAGCTTACTGGAGGTCTGGCCCAGAGCAGCGCCGTACACAATGAGCACTAAAAGCGCGTACACACCCATGCTGGTGAGCATTTCCTTCGTGCGAAACTCACGGCGTAAATCCTTAGCAAACATTATTGTAAACTGGGAAAACGACGAGGGTTTTGAGACACTGGAAGCTTGGGGGAGCTTCGTTTGGGGAGGCTTCATTTGGAGCGACTTCATCTACGACACCCCCATTCCCACCGTCGTGCGATAGAGCCGCTCAAATTCTGCAGCATCTAGGTGCTCTTTTGCGTCGAAAGCAACCACACGCCCCTTGGCTAACACCAGCGCGTGGGTGCACATGTTGAAGCCCTTAACGAAATCGTGACTCACCATGACAAAGGTCCGACCCGCGCGCTGCTTAGCGATGAGCTGGTCAAACACCTCGACCGCATGGGGATCGAGCCCCGAGTACGGCTCATCCAAAAACACGACGCGTGGGTCATGGATCAGCGCGCGGGCGATGCTCATACGCTGCAGCATGCCACGACTGAAGGTACGCACCACATCCCAGCGACGATGTTTCAACTCAACCGCTTCCAGAAGCTCCATAACCCGCTTTTCCGGATTCTCAACACCGTAGAGCTGGGCAAACACCATCAGGTTCTCGTAGGCTGTCAAGTCGGGGTACAGCATGGGTTGGTGGCTGATAAGCCCCATAAGAGCCCGCGCCTCATCGGGCTCTTCCTTCAAATCGACGCCGCAAATACGTACCTCACCCCTCGTGGGGCGCGCGCACGTTGTCAGTACACGCAAAAGTGTGGTTTTCCCCGCGCCGTTAGGCCCGAAGATAGAGAGAAAGGAACCCTCGGGCAGCTGCAGGGACACATCATCCACCGCCTTTCGGTCACCGAAAGACTTGACCAAGCCCTTTGTCTCAATGGCGAAGCTCATTTACTGCTCTTCGCCCTTTTCTGCCGTCCCTGCTGCCGTCCCTGCTACGGCGTTCACGGCCTCCTCCCTGCCTTCTGCCGTGGCGTTCACAGCCCCGACCTTGTTCTCTGTGGCATCTCCAAAACCTTCTTCATCAGACACGCCAGACGCTGCTGCGAACCCTGCCTGAGTCTTGAGTTCCCTTCGCTTGCCCACCAGGCCGATAACCATACCCGCCATGAGCACATAGAAGCCAATCCATACGCAGTTGACCAGGGGATTTACCCGTACATCCAGAGAGAGGGCGTCATTTGTTGACGACACGCCACGATACACCACAAAGACATCTTCGGTAGGCAGGCTCACAATGCTGGCGTTCAGCTTTTGCTGTTGAGTCGTTGCGACCAACTCCACCTGAGGTTCCACATGCCCCACGAACGCATCCGAGGAGTTGTGGACGTCAAACGACACCTGATAGATATAGTTGCCATTGTCGGCCTGGTAAATTTCGCTGCCGGTGTAATGGAGGCTGTAATCACCGACCTCGAAAACCTGGTCAGAGCTATCGTTCTCGCTATCCCAGGGCAGATAGCCCACCCTTTCGGTCACATACATGCTCGAACCGATAAGCCCTATAAGGATAATAGCCATACCCACATGGCTCACGGCACCCGCTAAGGCACCAGCGCTTCGCCATTGACGAATACCCATGAACAGCGCATTGAAGAACAGGAGCGCTGCAGCAACAAATCCCACGATGGTAAGGCCCTTGTAATAGAAGGGAGGACCTTGTTCAAGCAGCTCTTCGGCAATGCTTCCACCTGCAGCAAGCGTTGCGTCATAGGCAGGACTCAGACGAAGGACAAAGTACGCCGCCAGGATGACCAGCAGCACCAACGAGCAGAGGGCGGGAACACGCGCCTGCTTCAGAAACTTTTTAGGGTCAGCCTTTTGCCAGCTCATAAGGGGGCAGAAAGCCATCATCCCCAGGAAAATCACGCCGATAGGGCGCGCGATGATATTGTAAGAACCCGCCGAAAGCGACTCGCCACCGAAAGGCATCCAACTAGGCAGGGCGCTCGAAATGGTCATGTAGGTAATCAACAGCGTCATGACCAGCAAAATCACATCCCCCAGATAATACAGGGCATCTTTGCTGGCTATGCTCTCGAAATCATCTTTCTCGGTGGGACCAAAGCTTTTGCGCCGCCACACCAAGAGAATGCCGCCCAACAGAATAGAGAGCACGATCAGCGCTCCGAACAGCACCAAACTTACCGGGTCGCCCTCAAAGGCGTGGACCGACTGCACAAGGCCGCTACGGCTGATGAAGGTGCCTACAACGACGAAAGCAAAGGTCAAGCAGGCGCACATAACCGACCAGCCCTTGAAGGCGCCCCGCTGACGATACACCGTGAAGCTGTGAATGAGCGCCACCGCCATAAGCCACGAAAGCAAGCTGGCATTCTCTACGGGATCCCATCCCCAGTAGCCGCCCCAGCCCAAGACCACGTAGGCCCACAGAGCGCCCAAACCGATACCAGCCGTCAAAAACATCCAACTGAACAAGGCATAGCGTGTGGAGCGCTTCACCCATTCGGTGGAGGCATCGTTGCAAAAGAGCGCCGCAAGAGCGTAGGCGAAAGGCACGGTAAGACCTGCATAGCCCACGAACAGCGCTGGTGGATGAATGGCCATCGCCCAATGCTCCAGCAGTGTGTTCATGCCCAGCATCTCAGCTGCCCTGGTCAGCTCGCCGGTCTCGGTGAAATAATGGGCATCCGTTGCTGTGAAGGGCATATTGGATTCGCTGAAAAGCAGAATGCCCACAAAAGCTGCCAATACCAGCTGCATCACCACACAGGCCAGGTTATCCAGCTTGCGCACCTGCCCCATGTCGCGAACCGCCACCACAGCGCCAAAGATGCTGATAAGCCACGCCCAAAACAGCAAACTTCCTTCACGACCTGCCCAAATGCCCGAAAGCTTGTAGAGCCAAGCTAACGAGCCCGTGCTGTTGGTACGATTGTTCAGCACGTACTGAATGCTGTAGTCTCCCACCAAAAAGCAATAACCCAGCACCACCACGCACAGAGTAAGCGCCACAGCACCTACTATCACAGCAATGCGGCCACCCCAAGAGAGGGTTTCGGAAAGCTCACCACGTTTGCCGCTGAGCACGTGGCCCGCAAGCAGAAGAATCAAGCTGGCGGCGAGAGCGACAAAGGCCGCCATCAGCGCAAACACACCGATTAACACAGGAGAAATCATATAAGAGCCTTTCGCTTATGCGCCAAGCGCAACATCGCTTGCCAAAAAACGGGATCCATCGGAAGAAAGAGCCCCTGTCACCACCACCTGCGCACCGTCTTTCACCTGATCAGACAAGGCTCCTTCAAACACGATGCTCAGCTGTTCGGCGGTTTCATCGTCTTGCAGCACGAAGCGCACGCTTTGCGTTGCTGCCCCTAAAGTGCCTGCTTGCACGATACCAGCCACCTTCGTCGTCTTCTCATACATGGTGGAGCCATACCCCACAAGACGAGAAACGGTCAGGGCATCGCTGGCTTTTTCATACTTGCTGGGACACTGCGTGACCAAATCAGAACACACCAGGGTGCCGTTTTCGTCCATGCGCCCGGTGCAGATAGCCTTGATGCCGTTACCGAAAGTAGCTGAAACACCCTTGTCATAGCTGACGTGAACTGTTGCGCCTCCGCTGTTGTTTTCATCTTCAATGTCGAAGGTCAATACACCGGATTGATCCACTTCATATGAGTTGGCAACCACCAGACCCGATACCTGCACTTTTTTGTCGGGATAATTATTGGTAGCCAGGTCAGAAACGCTCACCACCTTGGCAGAAGAGCCTCCCCCCACGACAGCCAAAAGAACAATAACCACCACGGCGATAATGCCGGCAACAACAATCATGCGACGTTTCGTTTTGCTGTTCACGAAAGGTCCTCTCTTTGTCGATTCTCTCTGCCCGAAAAAGGCTTCGTCTCCCTGCATAAACGAACAACCGCCCTTGCAGTTATGACGTCTTGCAATTATAAGAGACTGCCCCACAATTATACAGAGGAAAGAAGGCCAATGCGCAAGGACAGTCTTGCGAAAGAGCCTCGTTTTCCCGTGTCTGAGCGATTCTTGCGTGCGCCCCTAAAAGCAGCTCGGGCCTCTCGGTCCCTCTTTCATCCGTAAAATGAGCCAAAGGGGTAGTGCAAAGCGCAACCAAGAAGAAGATGCTTAGCTTGAGTTGGTTTCCCTTTGAAATGGAGGTTTTCCATGGGTCTGTTCGATGCAATCAAAAACGCCGTAGCGGAAAAGCAATGTAGCATTTGCGGTAATGAAGCAGGTCGCGTATTTGCCAAAAAACTGGATGATGGTTTCCTGTGCAAAGACTGCAGCAGCAAGCTATCCCCTTGGTTCAATGATCGCCGAAGCAGCACGGTTGCTCAGATCCAAGAGCAGCTGGATTACCGCGAGGCAAACAAGGCGGCTGTCGCAGCATTCCAGGTAACCAGAACGCTCAACGGACGCTACAAGATTTTGCTGGACGAAGATAACGGCAATTTCATCGTGACCAATGCGAACAACTGGCGCAACGGCAACCCCGACGTTATCCCCCTGAGTGCTGTAACGGGCTGCACCTATGAGATTCGCGAAACAAAAACCGACATTACCCCCAAGCCCGAAGTGGCAGAAGGTGAACCCGAGCCAGAACCCGTCCCTCTGTCTGAACGCATCTATCGTTACGATTATGACTTTGATCTGACCATCAACGTCAACCACAAATACTTCGATGAGATTTCTTATCAGGTAAACGAAACCAACATCGAGAATCGCTACGGTGTTGAGTACAACGCCTGCAGGAAACTCTGCGAGGAAATCAAAGAAACCCTCTCCACCGTGCGCACGGAAACCCGTGCCGCAGCGGCAGCGGCGGCTGCTCCCAAGGCAGCGAAAACATGCCCCCTCTGCGGTGCTACCACCTTCCCCGATGCTTCGGGGCGCTGCGAGTACTGCGGTGGCGCAATGGGGGCATAGATTTGCTCCGAAGTTTCGGGAGGCGGGGCGGGGCAAACCCGCCTCTCCGCACTCCGCCGCTTGACAACAAGCCCCTGATTCCTCGCGTCAAATGCCGTACAATTTTCTCAAGCGATCGGGGTTTTCCCCTCGTATATTTCCGAAACCTCCGAATATCCTGAAGGATGCATCATGGTTGAAACGGTTAACTATCAATGCCCCGCATGTGGTGGTCCTCTGCGCTTTGCAGGAGACACGGCTGCGCTGAAATGCGATTATTGCGATTCGCAGTTCTCTGTTGAGCAGGTCGAAGACTTCTATGCCGCCAAGCAAGACAAGGCGGAGACCAAAGCCGAACAAAAGAAGGCAAAAGAGGAAGCACGTACGGGAAACACCGCTGACCAAGTGCTTGCCACCGGTGCGGCCCAGGCTGCTAAAAACGCCGAAAACGACCCTATTCAGACCTATTTGAGCCGCGCCAACTGGAGCGATGCCGAGAGCGAAACCTTGAGTTCTTCGTCATGTAGCTCCTGCGGTGCCGAGCTTATCCATGACCAAACCACCGCAGTAACCCAGTGCCCCTACTGTGGCAACAATGCCGTGGTTCCTGGAACTATGGGCGGCACGCTGAAACCCGATTACGTGATTCCTTTCAAGCTGGATAAAAACGATGCCATGGCAGCGCTAAAGCGTTACTATGGCGGCAAGAAATTCCTGCCCAACGCCTTTACTGAAACCAATCATCTGGAAGAAGTGCAGGGCGTGTACGTCCCCTTCTGGTTGTATTCCGCCCGAGCCGATGCTCAGGCAAGCTTTAGTGCCCAAAACGTACGCAGCTGGCGCCAAGGCGATTACCAAATCACCGAAACCGACTTTTACGACATCGAGCGTGCTGGCTACATGGACTACGATCGGGTGCCGGTCGACGGATCACAGAAGATGCCCGATGCCCACATGGATGCCATTGAGCCTTTTGATTACGGTGAGATAAAGCCCTTCTCCGTGGCGTACCTGCCTGGTTTTCTCACTGACCGTTTTGACATGGACGTTGCCACCTGCCAACCACGCGCGGTGGGACGCATTGGCACCACCTCAGAAAATGCCCTCGCCAACACCGTTACGGGATATGGCCTGGTGGAAAGGCGCGGCGGCAACGTTGATACCACCATTACCGACGTCTCCTACGCCCTGATGCCCGTCTGGATGTTGCACACCAAGTGGGACAATCAGGACTTCCTCTTTGCCATGAACGGCCAGACCGGCAAGCTCATCGGCGACCTTCCCATCGATAAAGGCAAGGTGGTCAGCTGGTTTTTGCGTATCTTTGTGCCTTCAGCTATCGCTGTTGGACTGGTTGCTTTCGGATTGCTGTAAGGAGGGCTGATCGATGAAACGAGTATTGAGCGCTTTGTTCGCAGCCGTCCTGGCTGTATGCATGATTACAAGCCCCGCTTTCGCCAAGGGCTTCAACGACATTTCCACCACCTACGTTCGTGACCACTACCAGCTGCTTTCCAGCAGCAATTTGAAGTCGTTCGAAAGCACTGCCCAACAGCTCAGCGATACCTATAATTGCAACGTGTACCTGACTATTGTGGACAATATCGGTAAGACATCGGTTCGTCAGTACGCCGAAGCCTATTGGAATAAGTACGAATTGGGACGCGGTGCCGATAAAGACGGCATCATGTTCTTGATTGCCGTTGATTCCCGTGACTATGTAACCATCACCCATGGCCAAGGGGCTCAGGGCGGTATCACCATCTTCACCGATTACCGTATTGACCAAATTGAAGAAGCCATCGTTGAAGAGCTGAAAGACAACGATTGGGTTGAGGGCTGTGAGGAATACCTCAAGGGCGTATCGGAAACCATGGCCTTCTACACCGAAAAAGGCGAGCCTTGGGACAGTCACAACGACCCTGAAGAAGCTCGGACCATGTTCCTCATCAAGATTGCTGCCACCTTCTTGATTCCTCTGCTTATTGCGGGAGGTTTGTGCGCCGCATGGGCAAGCCAAATGAAGACGGCGCGCCAGAGAAACGAAGCGAACGACTATCTGGAAGCAGGGTCGTTGGTGCTCACCCTCGAAAGAGACCAGTACGTGACCACGACCCGCAGCGTTGTTAAGATCGAAAAGAACGAAAGCAAAGGTGGCGGGTCCTCCATAAGCTCTTCCGGCTTTGGAGGAAGCAGTGGCGGAAAGTTTTAGCCGAACCCTTCCCCAGAAATTCCTCTTTTCGCTTGAGCCGCAGGGTGCACAGGAAAACTTTGAAACGGGCCATAGGGAGATGCACCGCCAACTCTGATGGCTTATGATAAACGAGACCGAGAAACTCATGAAAGGAGTCCACTATGGGTCTTTTGCAAGCAGGCGTAGGTGCTCTTGGCGGCGTTTTAGCCGATCAATGGCGCGAGTATTTCTACTGCGATTCTCTGGAAGCCAATGTTTTGGTTGCCAAGGGACAGAAAAGAACTTCCGACAAGGGCCGCAGCTCCAATACCAAGGGCGAGTCCAACATCATTTCTAACGGCTCTATCATCGCTGTCAATGAAGGACAGTGCGCCATCATCGTCGAAGACGGCGAGATTGTTGATATCTGCGCGAAGCCCGGTCAGTTTGTCTACGACACGGGTACTGAACCCTCCATCCTCTATGGGGATTTGGAGGCGGGCATCCGTGCTTCCTTCGAAAACGTTGCCAAGCGCTTTACCTTCGGCGGCGACGCCGGCAAAGATCAGCGTATCTATTATTTCAACACCAAGGAAATCATAGGCAACAAATACGGCACCTCAAGCCCCGTTCCTTTCCGCGTTGTTGACCAGAACGCCGGCTTTGACCTGGACATTTCCGTTCGTTGCAACGGCGAGTACTCCTACAAGCTCACCGACCCTATCCTGTTCTACAAGAATGTTTGCGGTAATGTGGAAGACGTCTACACGCGTGACAAGATTGACAGCCAGCTAAAGACCGAGCTGCTGAGTGCTTTGCAACCTGCCTTTGCGCGCATCTCCGAAATGGGCATTCGCTACAGCGCTGTTCCAGGTCATACCACCGAGGTTGCCGAGGCGCTCAATGACGTTCTGTCCCCCAAGTGGTCCAACCTTCGCGGTATCTCTATCGCTTCCTTTGGCGTGAACTCCATCACCGCCTCTGAAGAAGATGAGGCCCTGATCAAGAGCATGCAGACCGCTTCGGCCCTGAATCGCGCGGGCACGACGGGCAGCTACATGGCCGTCCAGACCGGGTCTGCCATGAACGCCGCCGCCAGCAACACCGCAGGTGCCATGACGGGCTTTATGGGCATGGGAATGGCTTCAGGCATGGGTGCCGGTGCCGCTAATGCCTTCGGTGGACAACCGGCTCAGCCTCAGGCAAACGCCTACCCTGTTGCCGCCGACGGTGGATTTGGTGCAGGGTCTGCCGCTATGAACAACATGCAGCATCAAGCCGCCACAAGCCAGGGGCAAAACCAGACCCAGGCTATGCAGGACCAGTTTGCCCAGCAGCAGGCTCAGGCCGCTGCCGCCGCCGCAGCCGCCGCTGCGTGGACATGCTCCTGTGGCGCCAAAAACTCGGGTAAGTTCTGCGCAAGCTGCGGAAACCCCAAGCCTGAAGAGTGGACGTGCTCCTGTGGTACGGTAAATGCAGGCAAGTTCTGCCCGAACTGCGGAAATCCCAAGCCTGAAGCCGCCGCTGCGTGGACATGCGCATGTGGTACGACCAATGAAGGCAAGTTCTGCCAGTCCTGCGGCAAACCTCGCCCATAGCATTCGCTCGCGCTTGCAACGTCGCAAACAAGCCTCGCGTAAGAAACCGCCTTCCAACAGGAAGGCGGTTTTCTGTTTCCTCATATTAGTCTTTCTCAAGCACAGTGAAGACGCACAACAGAGGCGCTCACCGGAAGTGCTGGAAAGAACCCAGCATACAGCTGCTGCAGGTAGCGTTTCTTCCTCTTGCCCCTTATTCGGGCCACTGCGCATAGGCGCGGCGAGAAGCAAGGTAGAGCTCCTTTGCGACAACATCGTCGAGCATATACGAGCTGTCCAGATTCCAAATAGCGGGCTTTCCCGGCGTGGTGCAATACTTCTCGACAAAAGCATCGACCGCCGCAATCTTTTCCGCATCGGTGGCGTTTTCAGGAAGGGGATCCATCGTCGGAGCAAGCGTGATCTTGTCCCCATACTTTTCCCAGAGCGCTTCAATATTATTTATGCCCTGTGGGCGCCAAATATCCCACCCGGCAGCAATAAGGTTCTCAATCTGAACTGCCCCATGACACCCGCAGCTGTGAAGTTCAGCGATACGGCCCAGTTCATGACATTTGTCGGTAACCTTCTTCATAGCCGGCACAAAGAACTTTTGGGCAATATCAAAATTAAAGAAGGGCGCAAGCTGAGAACCCCAATCATCGTGGATATAAAAGAGGTCCACATCGAAGTATTTCACGTAGTGTTCGATGATGTCGCAATATACCTCGGAAAGAGCCATCATCAGTTCCTTAACGGCATCTTCTTGGTCTTCGTCCAGCAACGCTACCGCTGCCTCTTCAAAGCCCATAAAGGAAATCAGACGTTCAAACCAACCCGTATACATCCAGGTTAAAATTGCCTTGTCGGTGTTGAGAAAGTCCTTATTGCGTGCAGCAGCGCCTTCCCAATCCCACGAATCAACATCGGGGAAGGTGATGGCAGTTTTCCAATCGTTGACATCTTCCAACAGATGAGGAACGCCTTCCTTTTCCATGGAGCCCATGGCGGTGGGCACGAACACCCATTCCACCCCGAACATGTCCTTGCCGCCCGCCTCGGCAAACGGGTTAAAAGGCGCGGCTTCCATGATGATGGCGCGACAGATATTGTCGGGAACGCAGGTAGGAATAAACTGCAGGCACTCATTCATGGTCAAAAACCAGGTAGGTTTTTTGTCTATGAAAGTTTCATAGAAGGCTTGCTTGCCAGAAAGAGGGTAGTTTCGATAGTTGAAGGCAGGCGCAAACCCGGGAAATTCGGGACAGACCTCGCGAACTTCAAGCTCTTTTTCGTCAAAAGGAATAACCACGGTGAGCTCCTCTCGTTGCAACTCGTCCATAAAACCTCATTTTACGTATAACGTAATATACGTATTATATTACTATTTTATACGTATTTGCAGTACGTAAATCGCGGCAATACGCAAAGATCGGCGAATTTGTCCCTTGCCTCCTCTTGCCTGCCCTTGCCAGAATCGGGCGGAGCCGCCTCTATCGGACCCTCATCGCTTCCGTACCAAATTTATTGGCGGCGTACATATTCCGCCAAGGCAGCCTCAAACATCGCACGATCATTTGCAAAGGAAATCAGAGAATACACCTGGTCAACAGGCACCCAGACGGCGGCATCAATCTCTTCCTTTTGCGCAACAAGCTGGCCTCCCTCATATTCCCCCAGCAAAAAGAAGATGCTGCGATTATCCGTCTTGCGCGCCGAAGGCACTTCGTAACAAAAATCAGGCAGGATGCTTACCTTGATACCCGTCTCTTCGAAAACCTCGCGTTTCGCCGTCTGCTCCTTTGATTCTCCCTGGTCAATATGGCCTTTAGGAAAGGATCGACGGGTTCCTTTCACGGTGATCATAAGTACCTGTAGTCCCTCTTCGGCCCGACGAAACACCACAGCACCGGCAGAACTGGTTATGCGGCGAACATCTTCCGACTCTCCCGCCAATGCTTCCTGCAGAAGCTTGCGCACCCGCTGAGCATCCAGCTGCGAGAAAGGAATGAAGGGGGCTACGGCATCGTCGCTTGCAGGCGCATCGCTCACAGGCGAACCGCTTGCAGCTGCGGCAGAGAAATCAAGCAGCCGTTTTTCATGACCGCCTTGGAGTTTTTCCATCCAAACCATATCGTACCAGCGCCCAAACTTGTAGCCGCACCCATGAAAGCGCCCCACCAAGCTATAGCCTCTTTTCTGATGAAAAAGCACGCTGCCCAAGCTGAGGTACGGATCATCTTCGCAGGCAGGAACGGCAATACACACATTCAGGTTGAACACGTTTTGGGCCAGCAGGACATTTTCAAGCGCCGTGGACAGCAGCGTACCCACGCCAAGCTGCGTGGTGTTCTGCTCCACGTAAACGGATGTTTCGATGGCGTGATCATACGCCGCGCGATTCTTGAAGGCGCTCGCATATGCATAGGCGCAAATGCGCCCACCCATTTCCGCCACAAGATAGGGATATTTTTCCAAAGTTAAGGAAATACGTGCGGCGAATTCTTCAATCGAGGGCACCTCATATTCGAAGGTAATCGCCGTCTGCTGCACATAGGGTGCATAGATTGCCCGCAATTCTTCAGCATCGCGGGGTGTTGCAACGCGAAATGTCAGTTTCTCCCAATCGGTGGGCACGAAAGCCTCCTTGATACAGAAAAGACCCGGAAAACCGGGTCTTCGCTTTTGGAATGGTGCCCGAGGCGAGAGTCGAACTCGCACGGTTTCCCAACGGTTTTTGAGACCGCCGCGTCTGCCATTCCGCCACTCGGGCGTATCTAGGGATTATATCGAATTGCATGAAATCAGTCGAGAGAAAGTTTATAAGTTTGCGCTTTTCCCCGTAAAGACCGTGCTAAGAAAACCCGGCTGCCGTACAATGCCCTATGGTCTTTATGGATGAACAAAGCAACATATCACATCGGCCAACTACAGCTAATGCCGATCAAACGCGCAAGCAAAAGCTGCTGGGCGTTCTTTTTGTGCTTATTTCTGCAGTGAGCTGGGGTGTTTCGGGAACGGTTGCCCAGTACCTTACCCAAGGGCAGGATGTGCAGGTGGAGTGGCTCAGTTGTGTGCGCATGATAGGAGCAGGCGTTCTGCTTCTACCCTGGGCACTAAGCCACCATGAATCCCGCGCTGAAATCAAGAGGCTGCTGCGCAACAAGAAAGATGTGCGCGACATAGTCATCTATGCCATCTTTGGTATCTTTGCCTGCCAGATTGGCTATCTCTTCACCATCGCATACACCAACTCGGGCACTTCTACCATGTTCGAGCAACTGGGAATGATCATCGTAGTGGCCGTTACCTGCCTTTCTCTGAGGCGGTGGCCTACGCGACGTGAGGTTATCGCGTTGATACTGGCTCTTGGTGGTGCCCTCTGCATATGCACCCAAGGTAGTATAGACTCACTTGCCTTGCCTCCTGAGGGTTTGGCCTGGGGAATCTTCGCCGCTTTTGGCATGGCCACCTATGTGCTCTTGCCCGTGCGTCTGCTAAAAAGCTACCGAGGCTTAAGCGTAACTGCTTTAGCTATGTGCATTGCGGGCGTAGCCGTCTCCCTCGGTTTTCGTCCTTGGAATATCATGCCCCCACTTTCTTTTGAGGTCGTTGCCGGAACCCTCGCCACCATCTTGCTGGGCACCGTCATCGCTTACCTGTTCTTTCTTTAAGGGATTAAACGCGTCGGCGCTGTCGTAGGTGGCCTCCTTGATGCTCTTGAACCCGTCACCGCCATCGTGACAAGCGCTGTCTGGCTTGGCACCACCGTCACTCAGTTCGATATGCTGGGGTGCATCTTGATTATCGGTATGATTGTATTGATTACCCTACCTGAGAAGAAGCCCGCTCCGAAAAGGCGCTTTTCCGCTAAACCCCTTATCCCCTAGCCCATAATGATTACCAACAGAGGAACGGTAATCAGCGAAAGCAGGGTGGAAACGAATATTCCTTGGGAAAGCGTCTGGGTTTTGATGCCGTAAAGTAGCGAAAACATAACGCCGACGTTCGCTACCGGCATGGCCGAAGTAACAACCAGCGCTCCAAGAAGGAGCGGATTGCTTACCCAAGGCGAGAACAGCAGCCATACAAGCAGGGGGTTAATCACCAAGCGGAAAGCCGACATCAGCCAGAGCCGCGGCGTACCTGCCATAGAGCGCACCGGAATATTGGCCATCTGCGAGCCAATAATCAGCATAGCGGCCGGCGTGGCCATCTTTCCCAACAGGGTCAAAATATCGGTAATAAAAGGCACGTTGCGCACACCGCAAGCAGCTAGGACAATAGCGAGCAGACAACTGATGGTCATAGGTGTGAGGAAGCTTGTAAGACGGGGTTTGTCAGGCCTGCCCCCTTCTTTGTCCTGCACAATGAGCAGCGGACCAATCGTGTAGCACAACAGGTTGAAAGGAACCTGGAAAATGGACGCATAGATGAGAGCATTAGGTCCGTAAATAGCCGCGAGCACAGGAAAGCCCAAAAAACCTACGTTACCAAAGACCAGCATGAAGCGGTAGGCGCCTTTGAAACCCTGGGGAACGCGCAGCAGCGCCACCACAACGAAAGCAAGGGCAATCAAGAGGGCCTGCATAGCCAAGCAGAGAAAAAACGTTAGGACGATTTCATAAGGCGTGGGGATCTCATCGGCAGTAAGAACGGCTGACAGAATCAGCGCCGGCATAGCTATGTTGATAACCAGGTGAGAAAGGCCTTTGTCCACCTCTTCGTTAGTATAGTGAACCTGCTTGCAAAGATACCCTATACCGATAAGCGCGAAAAGTATGATCATCTGGACCACAATGGTCATCGTATCGGCGCTCATTTTGTATCCCTTCTTGATTTCTGGCTGCACTCACTTTGCCACAAAGACACGGGGATGACCATACTACCTGATACTTTTGCTTACGAAAGCACATTCGCTGCTATTCTCTCTTGAGCACTTCGTGAGGGTCTCAAGAAGGGTCGGGTGGGACAGGATCTTGTCGCCCCCTTCCTCCACTTGTGTCGCCTCCACTTGTGTCGCCTCCCCTCTTCTTGCCGTCCCTCCCGATACGCGAGCGCTCAAAGAGCCTTCGATGCCTACCGATAGAGTTCGATGATTCCCAAAATGCTTCCACAAATAATAAGACAATAACCTATAATAGATATAATCTATTATTATAAGCATGTTGACATAGAGCAAGGAGATGAGCTTTCATGAACACCTATTACGATCCCGCAGACTTGGCAAAATTTTCCAGCGAAGGCGTTGGAAAATTCGCCCCCGAACTCTGGGAAAAATTCATGAGTTATTACGGTGCAGTTTTCGCTGATGGCGCGCTCACCGCACGCGAAAAGCATCTGGTTGCTCTTGGCGTGGCAGCTGCAGTGCAGTGCCCCTACTGCATCGATGCGTACACCAACACCTGTTTACAGGATGGACGAGACGGAGACGCCATCATGGAAATCTTCCATGTGACCGAGGCGATTCGCGGTGGCGCGGCAATGGCTCATGGCACACAGGCGCTCAGGATTATCGAGGATGCCGAATTCTAGTCGCCCTTCAATCTAAAAAAGGATGGATGATGTCCGTGTTAACCGTTAATGAGGTTCTCGATCAATTTGAACCGTTTGAAACGCGTGTCCCTGAACAATATCGCTCCACCAACGAGCGGCTCACCACCTTGCAGGTCAATATAGGATATCGATGCAACCTTGCCTGCAAGCATTGTCATCTGGAATGCGGGCCACATCGCACTGAGAAAATGTCCCGTGAAACCATGAAGGCTTGTCTCGATGCCTTCGAAAGAGGTGGTTTTTCCTCTCTGGATATCACCGGAGGAGCTCCCGAAATGCACCCCGATTATGAGTGGTTTTTAGGAGAAGCCGTTGCACGAGGCATCAAGCCGATGTGCCGCACCAATCTCTGCATCTTGCTCGACCCGGAATATGTAAAATTTGCTGAACTCTATGCGCGCTACGATGTAACGTTGGTCGCATCTCTTCCCTACTATGAAGCAGGAAACTGCGATAAGATCCGAGGCAAAGGAACCTTCGATTCTGACATCCAGGCGATGAGAATCCTCAATGAACAGGGATTCGGCACGGGGTCCCATACGCTCATCTTGGTTTATAACCCAGCAAGTGCCGTACTCCCGCCCGACCAGCATGCGATAGAACGCGAGTACAAGGCACGCCTTGCAGCCGATTTCGGGGTGTATTTCGATAGCCTGATCGCCATCGCCAATAACCCGTCAGGTCGTTTTGCCGAGCGCCTGAACGCCAAAAACAATCTCGGTAAGTACATGAACCGCCTCATTGAAGCGTTCAATGAAAACACCTGCGAAGGAATGATGTGCCGTGACCAGATAAGCGTTGATTACGAGGGACGCGTGTACGACTGCGACTTCAATCAAGCGCTAGGTTTACCCATCAAGGGTGATGCAACCATCTTTGACTTCGCTCAGCAGCCACCCGAAAAGCGCTCTATCGCTTTTGCCAATCACTGCTATGGCTGCACTGCAGGCGCTGGATCTAGTTGTGGCGGGGCAACCGCATAGCCTGAACGGAGGGATGACAATGCTCTGCCTATCCCTCCGTTCGCTTTTCCAAAACACGCTCTGCAGCAAGACAAGCTGCGCGAATTACCTTCCAGCAAGGTACTTGAGGAGGCGAGAAACCGCGCAGAATGTCCTTGCAGGTCGGTGAGGTACACATGCTCCCTAATTCCGCTTCCACAAATTTCAAAAAATAGCTGCCCGCCTCACACACGGCCTCCCTCGTTTCACGACACGAAGAGAGGTTGAAGCTGCGACTGCTTGAACACGCCCCACTTCTCTACGCAGTTACACCAAGTGCTCCACACGTTCCTTCGCCAGAGCCAAAGCCTGATGACAAGCCTTCGCCTATCGCATAGGCAGTTTTCTGATCTATGTCGAAAAGATCCGCATAGGCCATTAAAATTGACTGCGAGCAGTTTCCTCGGCGTGAACGATTAATCTCAACGGCTTTATCTGCACGAACCATGTCCATGGGCGCATACTCGATTGGAGACAAAATAACATCAGGGGGATAGTCATCAGCCTTCACCCGCAACACGTCCCGCAGCTTCCAGCGGTGCTGCCTGCAACATTCACTTCGAACCCCGCGTTGCAAATCATGCCCACGGCATCCTCCATCGAAACCGTATGCGCATGCCAATCCCCTTCCACAAACTCACTGGTACGCGGCACCGCTCCGGTCTCGATACAGAAACCGTTTCCGCCACTGTAAAGCGTTTCCTCAAAAGCGGGATGACACCCTGCGCTACGGATACATCCCGAGGTCAAGCGAACGGTCGCTACAAGTTGAAGGACACGCTCCAAACTCAACTCTTCCCCCTGCCCCAGGGGAGTCCCTGCAACATTCGAACGCTTCATAACCCCAATTCCCGCAGGCTTCAACGAGTGCAGCAAAACGAGCAGATCGGCGATTTCCTCATTGGTGTGTTCAGGACCAAGAGGATCTATGCATGTTCCCCATCGCAAGCCCGAAGCTTTAATATTTTCGATAGTGCGGATGCGTGTTTCGACCGAGAAAGGAGTATCGACCCCTTCGCGAACGCGTATCATATGGCTTGCGCTCTGGGCGCCAGCCTCTTTCAAATCGCGGGCCTCTTGCAATGTGAGCTCACCGGTGTTTACGGAAATGCCGTAATTGCCGGGAATCGCCGCGCGCATCTCACGGACAAGGGCAAGTCATGACCACCGGCCTAGCCGGTGGCTTGATCATCGGCCCTAGAAGGGCCAA
>CAYFWL010000029.1:0-19085 GCA_964346845.1 uncultured Eggerthellaceae bacterium
TAAAACAGCTACCGCACCACAGGCATAGCCTGTGGGTTTCTCACTAGACTAAAAAGGCATGAAGCGTCTCAAACGCTGGAAAGAAGTGACCTTCACGCAAACGATTTCCCTCAGCGGAGTTCTTGTTGGCAATCATCGAGCCGCCATC
Source organism: uncultured Eggerthellaceae bacterium (assembly GCA_964346845.1). Classification (GTDB taxonomy): domain Bacteria; phylum Actinomycetota; class Coriobacteriia; order Coriobacteriales; family Eggerthellaceae; genus CAKUOV01. The sequence goes on from CAYFWL010000029.1 coordinate 149, forward strand.
GATAAGCTGCTTTCGAGCAGGAGCAAGCACTGAAAAGTACTCCTCATGCACCTGGCTGAGCACCTCATCGGCATCCAATAGGGCATTGATCCCTCCTCGAGTGATGATGAGTTTTACCCCTTTGCTTTCTTCTATTCTGTCAATATATCCCCCGTTTATCAGGGATTTCCCAGTGATTGTGATATTAGCGGGGCTGGTTTCCAACACATCGGCCAGCTGCTTTGGAGCTACACCACCCACATGATCGGACAGGTAAGCCAGACTTCGGTATTCTATAACGCCAAGGCGGCACTGTGTACGCAGCGCGCGGGCGACCGCTTTGTTGTAGTGAATGACATAGGTCATCAAATCGCTGGTAGTAAACATATCTCATCCTCTTGTCCATTTTCGTGGCATGCAATCATTTTAGTTGTTGAAGCAATTACCGTCTACGCTTCCTCTATCAGTTTCTGCGCTGATTCCACAGGCGCGCAGAGAAAAAGTCAGAGAGAAGAGAGGGATTATGGCTCGAGAAGTCAAAACACCCGAGGGTGCCGAATGGAAGGCGGTCCCCTGCTGGCACAACTGCGGCGGCAGATGCCTTATCAAGGCGCTGGTGAAAGACGGTAAGGTCATCCGTATGAAGACCGACGACACCCACGAAGATACCTGGGAACGTCCTCAGGCCCGCAGCTGCCCCATGGGGCATGCCATGCACCAGCAGATCTTCGGCGAAGACCGCGTGAAGTACCCCATGAAGCGTAAGAACTGGTCGCCTGAGGCCCCTAACGGTCAGCTGCGCGGCATCGATGAGTGGGAGCGCATCAGCTGGGATGAAGCGCTGGATTATGTCGCCAATGAGCTGAAGAAGGCCAAGGAAACCTACGGCAACAGCTCTATCTTCTACATGAACATGATCAACCTGGAAGGCTATATCGGCCAGGTGCTGGGTGCTTTTGGCGGTTACACCGATGACACGGGCACCCAGTCCACCGGCACCTTCGGCCTGAACACCGTCTCCTTCGGACTTTTGAACAACTGCGGCAGCGACCGCATGGACCTGGTGAACTCCGAGTACATCGTCATGTACGGCCACAACGCCGCCTGGTGCGCCTTCGGTAACCCCTCCTACTACATCAAGCACGCCAAGGAACACGGCGCGAAGTTCGTGTTCGTCGGCCCTGAGTACTCCGCCACAGCGGGCTTCACCAACGCCGAGTGGATTCCCGTGCGCCCCGGCACCGACACCGCCTTCCTTCTGGGCGTGGCCTACTCCATGGTCACCCGCGATGTGGACGGCTCCCTCGTTGCCTGGGATAATCTGGCCAAATATGCCGTGGGCTTCGACAAAGACCACATGCCCGAGGATGCCACCACCGATGAAAGCTTCATGGACTACCTCATGGGCACTTCCGACGGCGTTCCCAAAACCCAGGAATGGGCGAGCGAGATCTGCGGCACGCCAGTGGAGCTCATCGACCGCTACGCCGACATCATGGGCTGCCACAACGACGTGTCCATCCACTCCAACGGCGCCCCCGCCCGCAACAAGGGTGCCGAGAATTTCCCCCAGATCTTCACCACTGTAGCCCTCATGGGAGACCACTGGGGACGTCCTGGCAACGCCTTCTGCAACGACCAGTACTACGGCGCCTTCAACAACGGTGGCACCGTGGTGAACACCCTGCCCATGGGCGCGCCTGCTGGCTTCTCCACAGCGGGCAACCCGCTGACCGACATGCTCAACACCGACAGCATGTGGGACGAGATCATCGAAGGCGAAGCCATCAATGCCGGTGGCGGCCTGCCCTTCCAGGAAAACCGCCCCGCCGAGAAACGCAAGGTGGACATCCACGTCATCGTGTCCGACAACCACAACCTGCTGTCCAGCCAGGCAAACACCAACCGCGGCATCGAAGCCTTCCGCAAGGTCGACTTCGTCTTCGCACTGGCATACTACATGAAGCTTGATGCCCAGTACGCCGACGTGGTTCTGCCCATCACCACCCGCTGGGAGCACGACGCAGGCAACGTGTACTACGGCTTCAAGGACAAGGAAAACGCCTTTGCCAGCATGCACATCGTAGAGCCCCTGTGGGAAGCGCGCCCCGACCGCGACATCGCCGAGGGCATCGCAACCCGCCTGGGCCTCGATTACTCCCAAATCAACCCCATGCCCGACAAAATGACCTGGTTCATGCAGCTGGCCATGACCAACATCACCCCCACCGTGGCCCCCGACGCGCCCGCCGAGGAAACCGGCTTCGAGAACGACTACATCCAGATGGGCGGCTTAGGTGGCATTCCCGTGGCAACCGTTGACGAAGAGACCCTGGCCAAGTACGGCGTTCAGTTCGCGCCCCAGGAAGGCGTCATCTCCTTCGATCAGTTCCTGGAAGACGGCATCTACCGTCAGCCGCGCCAGGAAGGCGATGCCTACACCGTGATCTCCTACAAGGAATTCCGCGATGACCCCGTTGCCAACCCCCTGGCTACCACGAAAAGCGGCAAGTTCGAGATCTACTGCCAGGCCAAGAGCGACTGGTACGACATGATCAACGGCTACTCAGATGGCGGCACCGGCTTCAAGCACTTCGTGAAGGTGTCTCCCCTACCCAAGTACTTGGAAGCGCCGCTTTCCTACAAGGCCAGCTTCACCGATTGGGAAAACAAGGTGCGTGGCCCCTATCCCGTCCAGATTGCCCACGTGCACTACCTGCGCCGGGCGCATACCGACTGCGACAACTTGCCTTGGCTGCGTGAGGCTTTGCGCAACCCCGTGTTCATCAACAAGGCCGACGCCGAGGAGCGCGGCATCAAGACCGGCGACACCGTGCGCGTGTTCAACGACAACGGCGCCTTCCTGCGCCCTGCTGCCGTGACCCGCACCGTCATGCCCGACGTCATCATGGTGCCCCACGGCGCGGGCGCCCGCATCGATAAGGAGACCGGCATCGACTTGGGCGGCGCCGACAACGTGCTGACCGCTTCCAACTGTTCCACCACCCCGTATTTGAACGGCTGGAACACCAACCTGTGCCAGTACGAGAAATACAACGGCCCGCTGACGTTGGTGCCCGACTGCGAGATGCCCCAGATCATCCCCATTGCGGAGTAAAGGAGAAAGAAGATGACCAAGGGATTCTACTTCGATGCGGAAAGCTGCATCGCCTGCCATACCTGCCAGGTTGCCTGCAAGGATGCCCATGCCCTACCCGTAGGCACCAACTACCGCATCGTGCGCTCCTTCTGCACGGGCGAGGGCTTCACACCCCGCTGGTACAACGTGTCGCTGCCCGTGGAAGGCTGCGACTTCTGCGCCAATCTCCAGGCCCTGGGCGAAGAGCCCGCTTGCGTGGCCAGCTGCCCCATGCGCGCCATCGAATGGGACGACATGGATGAGCTGCACGTCAAGCACGAAGGCGAGCTTTTGGCCAATAGCGTACCCGCCGTACCCGAAGGCACCGCTTCGAAGCCCCAGTTCATGCGCATCAAGGATTGCATGACCGACCCCGACTTCGACGAGTTTTTCGTGTAAAAGCGCCAACGGAAAACAAGGGAGGGTCTCTGGTGGATCAAACCACAAGAGACCCTCTTGTTATTGAATCAAGCAACGCTCATAAGAACATTAAGTCTGAACCCCTTACCAATTATGGCGACGATGGACCGTGCGCGCTGTCGCGTTTCGCCTCTCGGCAGCCTTGCGCGATGAGGGATGAGAGCCTTTCGTTTGCGAAGACCTCGATGAGCTCAACGGTTTACGCGCGAAGGAATTATGCCCCACAGCAGGTGATGTGTTCTTCATGGGAGCGCTTTGAGCTGCACTGATGCCTCGCGATGCGCTTCTCACCGCTTTTGCGGGCTTCTCTTCTTCCTCATGTTCGAATGACTCCAGAAACGCACTCAGCGCGGTAAGAAGCATATCCTCTTCTTCCCGCTTAAAATATTTCAGAGGCAGTGACAGGCGTTTCTTTTCAGACGCATAGCGACCACCCGCACGGCGTAACTCAATGGATTTCTCCCGCGACACCACAAGGGGTTCAAAGGTAACATTTCCCCCTGCAACCACCACGCTTTTGATGCCTTGCTCGCTGCAGTATGCCTTGAAGCGTGTTTTCAGCAGCAGATTACGCGCCTCAGCAGGCATCTCCGGATGCTTTGCCTCCAAATCGCACGCGATAGCATCTGCCTGCTCCACCGTAGCAGCAGCGGCAATGCGACGATACCACAAGACGCGCTCATCCACATCGGGCACATACTCATCCCCCAGGTAGCTGTGACCGGGAATACTCACCGTAATGTCTGAAAGCGCCGAAGGCAGCAATGCCGTGTCCCCTTCACGCACTCCACCGCTTCGTGCCTCCACGACCGCCTGACCCAGCATCTGGGCGAACAGGTCGAAACCAACCGCGCTCATATTGCCGCTTTGCTCGGCACCCAATATGTCACCTGCGCCGCGTATCTCCAGATCGCGCATGGCAATACGCATGCCACTTCCCAATTCTTGATGCTCATTGAGAGCCAGAAGACGTGCAACGGCATCCTCGGTAAGCACCACCTTTTCAGGGTACATGAAGTAGGCGAAAGCCTGTACGCGTGAGCGCCCCACACGGCCTTTCAGCTGATACATCTGAGCCAAGCCTAAGCGCTGAGAATCCTCAATGATCAGCGTATTGGTGTGGGGATTGTCGATTCCGCTCTCGATGATCGTGGTGGCTACTAAGACATCCAGCTCGCCTGCGGCAAAATCCTCCATGACCCGTTCCAGCTGCTCTTTGCTCATCTTGCCATGTGCGACACCGATACGCGCTTCACCAGCAGCTTCACGTACACGATTGACCGCATCATCAATCGTGCGCACCCGGTTCGACACGTAGTACACCTGCCCTTTGCGGGCAAGCTCATAGCGAATAGCGGCAGACACGACATCAGGATCCCATTCGCCTACATGCACCTTCACGGCACGACGGTCATCGGGAGGCGTCAGAATAACGCTCATATCGCGCACACCGCTCAGCGACATCTGCATAGTGCGCGGAATAGGGGTCGCAGAAAGCGTCAGCACATCAACCGATTCACGAAGGTTTTTGAACTGCTCTTTATGGCCAACCCCGAAACGCTGTTCCTCATCGATGATCACCAGCCCTAAATCATGGGGATTCACATCACGTGAAAGCAGTCGATGGGTGCCCACCAGCACTTCAACCGTCCCTTCGGCAAAGCCTTTCAAAGCCTCATGCTGCTGGGCCGGCGTGCGAAAGCGGGAGAGTACCTCCACCCGAACGCCAAAGGGCTCAAACCTCTCTTTAAAATTGGTGAAATGCTGCTGCGCCAGAATAGTCGTAGGGCAAAGCACCATAACTTGTTTTTTATCCTGCGTTGCCTTGAAAGCAGCGCGCAGAGCAACTTCCGTCTTGCCGAAACCCACATCGCCGCAGATCAAGCGGTCCATTGACCGGTTGCTCATCATATCGGCTTTCACATCACGGATTGCAGCGAGCTGATCAGGTGTCTCGCTGTAAGGGAAAGCCTCCTCCATTTCCCTTTGCCACAAGCTGTCATCGCTAAAACGAAAACCTGCCGTCATCGAGCGGCGAGTATAGACATCCACTAGGTCAAAAGCGAGTTTTCTGCTTGCCTTGCTTGCCTTGCGCAGAGCACGCGACCAGTCGGACGTATTCAGGCGCGTAGGGCGAGGCTTGGACCCTTCCGGCCCTACGTAGCGGGTCACCCGATCGAGCTGTTCCACCGGTACGTAAAGCTTATCTCCTTCGGCGTATTCCAATAAAAGATAGTCACGAACGCTGCCATCGATTTCACGACGAGTCAGCTCGACAAACAACGCGATGCCATGAACCGCATGAACAACGTAATCACCCGGCTTGTAGGGAAAGGTGATTTCAGTAAGATCGATCTTGCGAGCCGCTGAGCTCATGGAACGCGCACCTTGCGTGTCGGTGATGGAGACAAGTGCCAGTTTGGCTTTGGGAAACACCATACCTAAGGGAAGCTCAGCGTCAACGATATTCACGACCCCCGAGCGCAAACGACGCCGAGCATGTTCTTCCCCTTCCATTTTCTCTTCCAAAACTTCATGGATAGGAAGGCCTTCATCGACAAATTCAAGCCCCATCTCTTTGCGGACCTGGGCATTTGCCGCAGCGAACACCACCATGAATTCAGCGTCGAGAAAGCTTCGCAAGCGACCCAGTAAACGACCGCCCTTTCCTGCCACATCCGTGCGTTTAACCGGGAGCTCCTCGTCCACCGTCTTTCCCATACCCATCAGCGACAAGTAAGTAGCACGCAAACCAGTCCCAAAATTCAACCGTTCCGGTGATGCGTAGAGGCGCTCAACGGCAACGCCGCATCCGCCCGCACGAGTACGTGCCTCATCGAAGGCATGGGACGCATCATCAAAAAGCGACTTGGGTTCAATCAACGCCGTAAGCGTTTCAGTTCCGGCATAGTCGCCAAGCGTCGATGCTTCTTCATAGAGGAAGGCAAGCAGCACCTCCCCCTGGGGGAAACGTCCCCCCGCCTCTCTGCTTTCCACCTGCTCCAAAAGCTCCCTCAACACGGCATTCGTCCGAGCGGGAACCTGAAGCGCTTTTCGTGCGCGACGAAAGCGTTGAGGGTCAGCGGCATATTCAATCACGGGAAACACCGCCACCTGCTCCAGCGAAGCAATCGTTTGACCTGTTGCGGGAACGATACGGCGGATATCGTCTACCTCGTCACCGAAAAAGTCAACACGCACTGGGTAGTGCAGATTGCCCGGGTAGATATCGATAGCACCCCCGTGCACAGCAAAGGTTCCCGCGCCATCGAGCTTGTCGCCTGCGTTCTCGTAACCATGCGCCACAAGAAAGCGCGACACACCCTCAAAGCTTTCTATGCCAGACAGCGACCCCTCGGAAAGATCGTCCCCACAGTGAAGGACGAGCGGGTCGCAAGCATGGCTACTCGGCGGAGGAAGCAGGCGCGCCAACGAGCGAGCGGAAGCAACCACCACGCAGGGCTTTCCCGTACGCAGCGCCCAGGCCGCTTCCATACGATGCGCCACGATAGCGGGGTCAGCTTCCTTGCTCCCACCAGGATAATCACTTCGTTCAAAGAAGCGTAAGACCCGGTCTTCTCCGAGATAAGCTGCTAGCGATCGAGCAAAGGCAAGCGCTGCTTCCTCACCTGCCACCACAACAAGCGTAGTCTGAGGTTTACGGGCAAACTGCAGAGCAACCATGAGCGGGCGGGCAGAAGAAGCCACGCCTAAACTTGCATCCTCTGCCCTATCGAGCTTTTCCCAGAAAGCTTTTAACGCTTCGGTACGTTCAAAGCGAAACACCAAAGAATCAATGAACACGTGGGTTTTCCCTCTTCCTTACAAACACCAAAAGCCGCAAAAATTTGCGGCACGATCTCGTTTCAGGCGGTATTCTATCAAAGTCGGTAAATCACGCCCAGGAGAAGCCATGCCCCGAGAGTCTAAAACCAAAAAGAAAGAACGCGCACTGGCTGTGCATGAGGAACTCGCAAAGGTCTATTCCGATGCGCAATGCGCCTTGGATTTTGACGGCGACGCCTTTCGTTTGACTATTGCCACCCTTCTTTCAGCCCAGACAACTGACAAGAATGTAAACAAAGTCACACCCGAGCTGTGGCGTCGCTACCCCACGGTTGAAGCCTTAGCCTCAGCACAGCTCGCCGATGTTGAGGAAATCATTCATTCTCTGGGCTTTTTTCGCAGCAAAGCGGCTCACTGTATTCAATGCGCCCAGGGCGTCCTCGATCTCTATGATGGCGAAATCCCCCGAAGCATTGCAGAACTCACCAAATTGCCTGGTGTGGGACGAAAAACCGCCAATGTCGTCCTTGCGGAAGCTTTCAACATCGCAGAAGGCATCGCCGTTGACACCCACGTCTTTCGTATAGCTCATGTGCTGGGATTTTCCACCGGTGACAACCCCAATGCCGTCGAAAAGGACCTCTGCGCCCTTTATCCCCAGGATCTTTGGGTCAACGTCAACCGTCGCTGGGTTCTTTTTGGGCGCGAAACCTGCATCGCGCGCCGCCCGCTCTGTAGCGCGTGTCCTCTTGCTCGTGCCGGTCTCTGCCCTGAGGCCCCTAAAGAACTTAGCGACACTTCCTCATAAAAAGGCAGGGGAATGCCAGAACGTTTCGGCGCTTTGAGCGCAACCCCACACAAAACAAGATGCCTGCTCTAAAGGTTCCGCTACAGGACGCCCAATCCTTCAAGCAAGATTTTCACACCCATAGCGATCAGCACGATGCCACCGATTATCTGGGCCGGACGTTCAAAACGAGCTCCAAAAATGCGACCCAGCACCACTGCACCGAACGACAGCACAAAGGTGGTCATACCCACAAGACTTGCCGCAAACACGATATCTACCTGCAAAAAAGCAAAGGTAACGCCCACCGCTAAAGCATCGATACTCGTAGCAAGTGCCAGCATGAGCAGTTCCTTGAGGTCGAGATGAAACTCATCTTGATCGGTCTGCTCGCATCCGCAAAGCACATCCCTGAGCATCTTGCCGCCGATAAAGACAAGGAGCGCGAAGGCAATCCAATGGCTTACCGAACTCACCAGAACCGCAAATTGGGTGCCCAAAGCCCACCCCAAAACCGGCATGAGGGCCTGAAAGCCGCCAAAGAACAGGGCAATAATCGCTGCTTGTTTCAAGTTCAAGCGCGGCATAGCCAAACCCTTGCAGAGCGCCACTGCAAAGGCATCCATGGAAAGACCTATACCGATCAGCAACAAATCAATGAACCCCATGCGCTCTCCTCTGGGATGCGATAAGAAAACCGAAGTATTGTCCCATGCTTGCCCCTACGGCACCAGACGATTTCCCTCAATGGCAAAAAAACCGTCCTTTTGCAGGTCATGCACAAGATCATGGAAATATGCAGGATCAAGCGGTTCGCGGCCACCGGCAGCTTCAAAAGCGTTGAGATCGGCAAGCACCTCATCCACGGAAACGCCAGGGCACGCCAACACGAGTCGCGTGATTTCAGCACGCTTCTGGCGCCGTGAGCCCTCGAATTTGCTCTGCTTTGCATATTCTTTGCTTCGCCGACTAGGGTTCGTAACCGTTTGCTTCAGATGGGCGCCATAATCCAAAAGGGCGTAATACCAGCCGCGAGGGTTTTCATCGGGGCATGCCTCCCGCACCAAAGGGGCAATCGTTTTATCAGAAACCCCGTCGTCATTCGGGAAAAGCTCGTGGAGAAAGACCGTACGCACATTGGTTTCCAGATAGAGTCCCGGCTCATCAAAAGCGAAGGCGCGCACACCTGCCGCCGTAGCTGGGCCAATACCCGGCAGGCCCAACAGCGTCTTTTCGTCGTGAGGAATCGAACCTCCATGTTCAGCCGCACACTGATCTGCACAGCGCTTGAGCGCCAGAGCACGTCGGTTGTAGCCCATGCCCTGCCACTCCTCCACCACGTCACTCGTGGAGGCACTCGCCAGCGCATCGACCGAGGGGAAACGATGCAGAAAACGGCTCCAGCGATTCAGAACGCGTGCAACCTGCGTCTGCTGGAGCATGACCTCCGACACCAAAATCTCATACGGATCGCGCGTATTTCGCCACGGAAGATCACGGTAGAGCTTTTCTCCGTAGCCCCACACTAATTGACGAAAGGCATCCTTACTCAGCGGCAGGCTCTGTTGGCTCCAAACCATCAAGGTCCTCCCCTAGCAAGTCTGCCACGTTGTGCGCACTTCCAAAACCTAGCAGGGAGTCGAGATCTTCAAGCTCTTGGCGAAAATCTTTGACAACCTGGTCCTCGAGATGCTTGTATTCCTCAGATTCCAACGGCTGATATGAGGCCAGCTTCTGGCACAGCAGCGCCGTCGACACCGGTTTATACACGCGCGATGCGAGCGACTCCTTATAGCTTGACTCAACAGCCTCACGAGCCGCCATGTAGATATCGAAACGCGGCAAGTTCCTAGAAAAGGCCACCAGGGTGTCAAGATCGGCTTCATTTAGAGAGGAATGCCTGTTCATCAGGTCGTTCCAGAGCGAGATGCGCTCGGCTTCAGTCGGATAATCGATATCGATAATGCTCAGCGGCTCAAGTATATCGAGAAAAAGGTCATCAGGGTCAAGCTCTGAAGAGCATGAAGCCAAAACGTACACATCGGGATTTTCCACCGCTGAACGGATGAGGCGCATCGCCTCGCGGGCACCCTTGGAAACACGAGAAGCAGTACCGTACTCCCGATTATCCTCATCACCGACGAGCAAATGACTCCAAAGATCGATATCTTCCAGAAGAAGAACCCCTGAACCCTCAATCTCGTTTTTGCCCGCATTGAGGCGTAGCCCCGCATGGGTTTGCGCGAAAACGCACAGAACCAGATTGCCCTGGCCGTTTTCGTCAACGCGAATGCGAACACCAGGGATACCGAGCTCGCCGAGCGTAGCATCCATGAAATGCCCCGCATCCTCTCGCGCGGGGGATCGAAACAGCAGCGAATCAGCAACCGGCATACCCGGTAGACCGTGCTTCTTATTGAGCAGCGCTACAAATTCCCTCAATTCAGGGTCGTTGCCTATCCCGATGCCAAAAGCCTGCATACGCGCGATAGCGCGCTCGAACCCAGCCATATCGGCATAGGTGAGTCGCTCGTCGGCAGCTGCTTTCGGTGAGGTGGGCGATAGACCAAAGGCAGCAAGAGCGCCGTTTGCACCCTGAAGCATCGGGGAGAAAAAGGGCATGATACCGGGCATAGCATTCGGAATCCGAGGAGGTTGCGGGCCCGGAATCGCTTGATCGGCAGCCTTGAGAGGCTCGATGGCCATTTCTTTTCCCACATGATCGACAGGATCCGCGCAATCGCACAAAGAATCCTCTTCGGAAGCCTCCTCTTCCCCGGCAGAGCCAGCACCGCCATCTTCGGCGTTATAGGGCCGCTCGTAGGCCTCAGCGGCTTCCTCCACCATTTCCTCAACCTCTTGAACGCTGGGAAGCAGCGCGCTGAAATCAAAGCCGAAGAAAGGAAACGCTTGGCCCGCGAAATCGCCGGGAGACGCAAGCATTGCACCCTCACTCATTGCCTTAAACTCCCTGATTTCTTGCGGAAGAGCCTCGAGCATCCCCGCTAAATCAGAGCGGGACACGCCGAACTCCTCCAAGCGATCGAGCGCCAAGTCCTGAAGCCGCAACGCGTAGCGTTCCACCTCGTCGTGGCTCAAATAGGGCACCATAAGCTCAAAGATATGCTCCGCCAAAGTACGCCGCTTTTGCGTGGCTGCAAGAAACCATGCCTGCTTGAGTCCCTCCAAAAAGGACTCTGCTGGCCCCTGCTCTTCCTTGCAGGCACAATCGAACGCCGCCAGATACAGAGAGGTAGCTAGAGAATCGTCGCCAAGCTCTTGGGCCTCACGCGCACGATTCAAATAATCCAAGGAAAGCTTAGTGGAGCGCTCATCATCTGTGCTTTCATATCCATCTTCAAACACCGTAAACGCCTCCTTTCTCAAACAAGCGGACTCAACAACCGCCTGCATAATCACCAATCAAGAATAGTCCAGCCGCGCTTTTTCGCCTCACGGGTAAGAGCGGGGCTAGGGGAAACTGCCCGCGGATGCTGTGCAGCCTCAAGCAGGGGAATGTCCGAATAATGATCGGCGTAAGCATAGGTTAAATCCCAGTTTCCCTCACCGAACATTTCGTTTCCAAATCGTTCAACGCAACGAACTTTTTCTTCACCTTCCACGGCCTTGCCCAAGACCTTGCGGGTATAGCAACCCTTCTCATCAAGTTCCATACGAACAGAAATCTGATGCTTAAAGGCGTGCTTCTCCATAGCGCGCAAAACAATTGGCTCGAAGGTGGCGGAAATCACCACCACGGTATCGCCTTGAGCGCTATGTTCCAGCATCGTCTTGTCGGCGATAGGTCGATACGAAGGCTCGATTTTCTCATCATAGAACTTCCGCAAAAAGGCGTCTACTTCCGCCTGAGGCATGCCCTCGAAGGCAGAAAACACCAAGCCGCGAACCCATTCCTCGTTTTGGGGAATATGCCATGCATAGGCTATCCCCCAGGCAAGGATGCGCGCTACGTAGCTTGGCCCCAGCATCTTCTGTGAAACAAGATGCTTTACCAACGCTACTGGGGAATTGCCGATGATGCTGGTGCCGTCGAAGTCAAACACAACGATACGGCCACGCGGCAAAAACTCCTTCTCTGATGCTCTATCTTCATTCAACGGGGTCAAACAACGCTCTTTCGGTCGAAAAATGATTCGCTTATTCTATCAAAGAAAGGCACAGCTTAAGCTATCTCAACGTTATCATCGCAATCCGTAAACTGAGCGTTATAAAGGTCCGCATAGAAACCCTGCTGAGCCAAAAGCTCCTCGTGAGTTCCTTGCTCGATGATATCCCCTTTATTCACCACCAAGATCAAATCAGCAGAACGGATAGTCGACAAACGATGGGCAATCACAAAACTGGTCCGCCCCGCCATGAGCGCATCCATGGCTTTTTGGATGTGCTCCTCGGTACGCGTGTCAACCGAACTTGTTGCCTCATCGAGAATCAAGATAGCGTGGTTAGCCAAAATTGCACGAGCAATGGTCAGCAGCTGGCGCTGCCCCTGGCTGATATTGCTCGCATCTTCATTGATGACGAAGTCGTATCCCCCGGGCAAGGTCTGAATGAAATGATGAGCACAACCTGCCTTCGCCGCTCGCTCCACTTCCTCATCGCTTGCATCGAGGCGCCCATAGCGAATGTTCTCACGAATGGAGCCGTTGAAAAGCCAGGTGTCCTGCAGCACCATGCCAAAACGATCGCGTACCTCAGCACGACTGAATTCCCGCAGGTCGCGACCATTGATGCGAATTGCCCCCTCGGTGACATCATAGAAGCGCATGAGCAATTTCACAATGGTGCTCTTGCCCGCACCCGTGGGACCCACTAAGGCAACGGTTTGCCCCTTTTTCACCACTGCGGAGAAATTTTTGATAACCAACTTGTCGGAATCGTAGCCGAACTTCACGTGATCAAACTCGATGCTTTCCTCAGAAGATTCTTCCGTTTTCTCAAAGGTGTCCAAAGGCTCTTCATCCTGGTCGAGAAATTCAAAGATTCGTTCGGCAGAAGCAACCAGCTGCTGGATGATATTGCTGATCTGCGTTAGCTGCGACAAAGGCTGGGTGAAATTTTTCACATACTGGATAAACGCCTGAATATCGCCGACAGTAATAATCCCCTGAACAGCGAAAACACTACCGAGAATCGCCACGACCACATAACCCAAATTCCCCACGAAATCCATGATAGGCTTCATGAAGCTGGAAATGAAAAGGGCTTTGCGCGATGCTTCATACAGGCGGTTGTTGCTCTCATTGAAATTCTCGACGGTGTCATCTTGCCGATTAAACGCCTTGACAATCGCATGGCCCGAAATGGCCTCTTCCACAACACCGTTCACTTCGCCCAACAAATCTTGCTGCGCGACAAAATGCTTCTGCGAGGCCCTCACAAAAAAGAAAATCAATACGCCCGAAAGCGGGAGCAGCAGCAAGGTCACCAGCGTCATGATGGGATTGATGGAGATCATCATGATGAGCACGCCGATGATCGTCGCAAGCGAGACAACCATTTGGGTCAGACTCTGGTTGAGGCTCTGCCCGAGGGTGTCCACATCGTTGGTGATGCGCGAAAGCGTGTCGCCGATAGAATTCTTATCAAAAAAGCCAAAGGGCATGCGGTTGATTTTTTCGGCAATGTCCTGACGGAGCCTATAGCATGTGCGCTGAGAAACGCCCGACATCACCCAATTCTGCACGAACGAGCACAGCGCAGAAAGCGCGTAAAGGCCCAGCGTCGCAAGGAGTATGTTCCAAATAAGCTCAAAATCAATAGCTCCCGTGCCCTCCACCTTGGCGACCAAGCCCGTGAAGAGCTCGGTTGTTGCCTGAGACAGCACTTTAGGACCGACAATATTAAATGCGGTGCTGCCTAAAGCAAAGAGCACGACAAAAACTAAAGCGATTTTGTAAGCGCCTAAATAGGCAAGCATGTTCCGTACAGTGCCTTTGAAATCTTTCGCTTTTTCAGAGGGCAGCAGGGGGCGGCCATGATGATGCATGCCGGGCTTGCGTTTTGGATTCGGACTCGATTGAGCTGACATCAGGCAACACCTCCCTTTGCAAGTTCAGCTTCACTTAACTGGGACAAAGCGATTTCCCGATACGGCTCGCAGCCTTCCATCAACTGGCGATGAGTTCCTTGGCCCACCACACGGCCCTCATCTAAAACAACGATATGATCAGCATTCATAATGGTAGAAATACGCTGTGCGACGATGATTACCGTTTTACCCGACAGGCGCGTTTCCAGCTCACTGCGGAGCTTGGCGTCAGTTTTATAGTCAAGAGCCGAAAAGCTATCATCAAAAAGATACGCACGCGCATCGCTTGCTAAAGCTCGGGCAATTGCAAGGCGCTGGCGCTGACCGCCCGACACATTCGTGCCCCCCTGAGCGATGGGTTCATTGATTCCTTCGGGCTTTTCCGCCACAAATTGAGATGCCTGAGCGATGTCGAGCGCCGTCTTTATACGCTCGTCACCCGCATCGGGGACTCCATAGGCCACATTAGAGCCAATGGTCCCCGAAAAGAGAAAAGCCTTTTGGGGAACGTAGCCAAACGTGGAGCGAAGCGCCTTCTGCGATAGCTGGCGCACATCCACGCCATCCACCTTCACCGAACCTTCGCATACGTCGTAGAAACGCTCAATGAGTCGGATAACACTCGATTTACCCGAACCGGTCGAACCGACAAGAGCAGTGGTTTTCCCCGAGGGGGCACAGAAGGAGACGTGGCTCAGCACATCTTTGCTCTCATCGCTGTAACGAAAGCACACGTCTTCGAAACGAACCTCGGCGCCCTTATTGGAAGAAAGCAGGTGATCATATACCTCCAACGCATCCTGGATGCCAGAAGATGTTGTGAGAATCTCATCAACGCGCGCCGCTGCCACATTGGCACGAGGCAAAATAATAGCAATAACGCCAACCATAAGAAAACTGATAACGATGATCATGGCGTAAGTGATAAAGGCAATCAAATCGCCTGTTTGCACCGTGCCCATGTCCACATAGTGGCCGCCAACCCAGACAATCGCCACCGACACCACATTCATAATGAGCATCATGGTGGGCATCATGAACGACATGGCTCGATTGGTGAACAGCTGGGTATTCATCAAGTCAGCATTGGCTTTCTGGAAACGCTCCAGCTCAAAAGCTTCTCGGTTAAACGCACGAACCACCGGTAGGCCCGTCAGAATTTCACGGGATACCTGGTTTACCCGGTCAATCAAGCTTTGCATAATTTTGAATTTCGGCATAGTCACGGCAAAAAGAATAGCGATAATGATAGCTATAACCACGATCGCCAAGCCGATAATCCAGCTCATAGCCACATTCGTCTGGGCAACCATGATGATGGCACCCACAGAAATCACCACGGTGTAGACGACCATGCGCTGTGCCAAAAGACAAACCATTTGAATCTGCTGAATATCGTTGGTTCCCCGAGTAATTAAAGATGCCGTGGAAAAGGTATCCACCTCCGCATCGGAAAACTCAATAACACGCTTGAAGAAACGGCTTCGCAAATCTCGACCGATCTTCGCAGCGGTACGAGTGCAGAAATAGTTCATAATGCAGTGCGCAAGAAGGGCAAGGGCAGCAAGGGCAAGCATGGTCGCGCCAACGCGTAAAAGGTAGTCCATCTGGATGTCGGCAAGCTCGATACCGCAAGCATCGTATTCAGCCCGCGCAGCCAAAAGAGCTTGCTGGGCGATGAGGTTTTCGTTAAGAAAGCCTTCTTTCGTCAAAGCCTGATCGATTCCCTGGGCAATCTGATCTTCTGTCAACAAACCAGCTGCATATCCTTGACGAAGAGCGTTTACGTCCACATCGGAAGAATGTTGGGCATAGGATGAATACACCAAAGGAAGACTTACGGCGTAATCCAACTCTTCACGCTGTTCCTTACCCTGGGAATTCAGGACGTAGTAGCCCTTTGCGTAGTCGAAGTCATAGGATTGGGCAATGAGGGCTTCGTCCTGCCCCGAGGACAGCATTATAAGGTCTCCATAGGTGTCTTTGCTCAGCACCTCAGGCGACGGATTTTCAATACCGCTTTGCTGAATGCCAACATCCACGATATCGGACGTGTATCGCGGCAAAGCAAGCTCACAGGAAGCTTGAAAAATGAAGCACAGCACCACAGCGAAAAACGCCAGCTTATGCTCCATGAGGTATCGGTATATGCGCATGAACTATCTCTTTCTTCGTCTGCTATGCATTGTAGCGCTGCAGGAGAACATGAGGGGCAGCTTGTTGCTAAAGCGCCACATTCAAGACACACGCAAAAACCTTCTCGTCCTGAAAGCGCACATCTTTCAAGAGCTGCACCACTCAAAGCAAAGCCTCCCTAAAAAAGCACACATCCTTTCAACCCTGTTCTCAAAAAATATTTCTAAAAAGGACTTGCATCAAAACACAATAACCCGTAATATAGCTACCGCTGCAAAGCAATGGGGTGTTAGCTCAGTTGGTTAGAGCGCTGGCCTGTCACGCCAGAGGTCGCGAGTTCAAGTCTCGTACATCCCGCCATTTGATCAGTCGAAGCCCACGAAAGCGGGCTTCTTTGTTGTTGGCGCTGCACCGTCGGCTCTGTCGGTCCTGTCAGCCCTGCACCGTCGGCGCTGCCGGTGCCGTTAGCCCCACACCACCGGCACTGCGCCATCAAGCTTCGACTTCCCGCCTCCCACCATCGGGGTTGCGGGGTAAAGCCGCCCAGGCGCTGGCCTGTCACTCCCTCCACTCGTGCTGTATCGGCAAAACGGTCGCAAAAAGTCGAGTTTTGGGTAAAATCCTGGCAATATATCATATACGGAACGCCAAAACAGCCGGTTTCGCTCGATTTTTGGCACAAGAATTGAGCAAAAGTGTATCCCGATTACCCAAAACTCAACTTTTTGCGACCGTTTGTGAACTTTAGCGTGAGAAATCGAAGCCTGGCGGCCTGAAGACGGATAAAACAGGGAAAACGCGCTTACATATCGCCAGCGCGACCGGCTTGCAGCTCGATAACCCCTTCTCGGAACTTCTGTACAAAAAGCTGAGCTAGAACGGGGTCAAATTGAGTACCCGCACCGTCTTCGATAATCTGCAGTGCGCGATCGACATCACGAAGCTCCTGGTAACAACGCTTCGAGGTAATAGCATCAAAGCAGTCGGCAACACAGAGAATGCGTGCCGTCAGAGGAACATCCTCTCCCGCTAGGCGCCGCGGATAACCCTTGCCGTCCCAGCGCTCATGATGTCCCACAACCGCAGGAATAACGTAGTCGAGACTCGGCAGATGGCGAATGATGGCTACCGCGTTTTCAGGATGCTTCTTGATGATCTCGTATTCATCGTCGGTCAACGCAGCGGGCTTCTGAAGAATAGCTTCGGGAATGCCGATCTTGCCGACATCATGCAATAGGCCCGCCTCCCGCACGATTTCAACGGTATCGGCATTAAGACCGTAGGCACTTGCTAAAACCGAGGCGTAGTAGGCGACATTATTGGAGTGAGTAAACGTATAGTGGTCTTTCGCGTCAATTGCCGCAGTAAGCGCATAGACGGTGTCGGCGTAACTTGAGAAGATGCCATGGTGATCGATCTCGTCTACGGGGATCTTTTCGCCCTCAACGCCCGTTGAGTACACCATGATTGCGTTTTTACCACGCTGTTTCACCTGATAAACCGCCATAGTGGCGTTATCCATAAGCTGGCGGGTAGTGTGGGCATCAAAGGGAATGCAGCAAATGCCGATACTACACGTAAGCAGCTTGAGCGCAGCTTCCCGGCCGCCACGATTCAGCTGATAAATCTGGTTGCGTAGATTCTCGGCCAAGTGCTTTGCAGCATTAACATCTTGTCCCGGCATAAGAATGACGAATTCCTTGCCTGTCAAGCGGGCGGCAAGGTTGCTCTCACCCACGGTGGTCTTCAATACATCGGCCACACGACGCAAAACGTCGTCAGCCTCTCGTTCTCCATACAGCTGGTTATAGAGTTTGAAATCGTCCAGGTCGAGCAGGATGACGCTTAAAATGCGCTGGGGGTTCTCACTGTAGATGCGGTTCATTTCTTGATAGAAATACTTACGGTTCAAAAGACCCGTCAGTTCATCCGTACGCGCTTCATAGGCCGCCCGCTCATAAAGCTGGCTGTTTTTAACGCCAATCGCCGTCACCGCCGAAAGCGACAACAGATAGTCCATCTCGTTCATGGTCAAGGTTCCACGAGGGTCTTTCAGGCTCACAACCGCCATACCGATGAGCTCTTGGTTCACCATAAGGGGCACGATGCAGTACATATCCAAAAGCCGCAACTTCTGGCGTTCCGCCTCCCACATGGAACGATACTCAACGCTTCGGGCAAATTCTGAAGGCGTGAGCACATCGCAATGGGAAGAAAGCCATTCCGTAACGGCGCAATCCCCCGCAAACATCACGCTCCCCGCCTCGAAAGGAATGCTGGAACCCTTAATCACCATGGAGCCATCAGCTTCACGCAGGCAAACTCGCACCTGCCGAATACCGCGCAAGTCCTGACACACCTGGTGGCAGTAGAGCTCACTGATGTCCATGACGCTCAAAGACTGAGAAACACGCTCTTGATAATCCCTCAAACCGGCACGACGACTGGTCTGGTCCTTCAAAAACAAAACATTGCTCAGCTTGTGAATACCTGCATACAAAAGAAACGCGAACACAACACTCAGCAAGACCACCGCCACCGTGCTGTTGGAACCAATCGGGTCTCCCAAGGATGAAAAGAAACGCTCGAGAGGGGGCACCAGCTGCAAACCAAAAGGAAGATAACCCCGAAGGTGAAAAGC
>CAYFWL010000030.1:0-238 GCA_964346845.1 uncultured Eggerthellaceae bacterium
GGCGCAATCTGGTGTGTTACGTGCAACAAGGAAGTGTCGAAATCTCACACGAAGGACACTATGCTTGCAGGTGAAAATGGGCATACGACTACCACCAGGCAAATCATCGACCATTACGAGCATCATGATGCTGTAAGCCATGAAGAAGACCAGGGTGCCTACCAATGCTCCGTTTGCGGTGCCTGGCAGTAGGAAGGTAGGTGCATTTTGAAACGATCAATGACGTACAGCGCATTGG
>CAYFWL010000030.1:248-2287 GCA_964346845.1 uncultured Eggerthellaceae bacterium
GGCGCTGATAGCCACTCTCGCCCTTTTCGCCTTTCCTGCGGTCGCCCTTGCTGAGCCTGGTCAGACGCAGCAAACTATTTGTTGGCTCTCCACCGACGAACAGCCCGTCTTCCCTGAAAGCGTTCAGCAGCAGGGGTCGGACTATCGGCTGGTTCAAAGTGTCGTCGAGGAAATCGACGCCCAGTGGGGTCAGGTGCCTGCCCAACGTACGGAAACGGTATCATGCTGGCCTGCCGATCTGGAGTCAACCTGCACCTCATTTGCATCATCACTTGTTGTCGACGCCGATGGCTACCAGGGGTCTATCCCTTTAGTGGGTGTTTCTTATGAGCCGGTTTATGCCCAGCGCAGCTGGGAAGTGAATCAATCGCGTGACTTTTCGGGTTTGAACAGCAATGATGTCGATCAGATTCCCGCCGTGCTGGAGACAGGGAACGATGAGACGGGCAATGTTTTGACCCTGCGTCTGGCATCGCTTTTCTGGACGGTGGATGCGCTAGACGACAACGGCTTGCCGAGCAGTTATACCGCTACGGCTCTCTATCGCGGTACGGATACGGGAGAGATTCTGGATTATTACAACGTGACAGCTGCCTATGAGGGCTTGATAGATGCGCTTGAGCCAGTTATCACCTATCAGGCGACGCTGATCTACGTCGGTCCTGATGGGGACCAGGAGGTAGCTGAGCCTTCCCCTCCTTCCCAGGAGGATTCCCTTGTGAGCGTTTTGGCGGCAGCTGCGGCAGCGCTGGCTGCGGTGACAGCGGTCTTCGGGTTCTTTTTCTGGTATCGTCGCCGTGATGTGCGGGTTTGCCGCATAGAAGGAGATCTCTTGAAAGTGGTCGCAAAGCTTACCTCGCGACGCGCCTCTGATGGCACGCTTCTTGTTGAATTGCCCCCGAAGCTCGTTGTTGTTCCTGATCAGACTGTCCTTATGACGGCACCCTCTAAAGCAGACGGAGGTCCTTTGCTGGTGAAGCAGTGCGGTGCGGTGGTGGCTAACGTGCGTGCGGAGCAGCTCATTCGTTTATAGTTGCTTCGCTTTACCTCTCCTGATGAGACTTCGTGTCCGTTTTGGCAAAATTTATGGAAAAAGTCGAGTTTGCCGAAACAGGAAAGCTCTCAAACATCGTTTTTTGCTGCGGGGCAGTCAAATCGGGGGCCTTTTTGCTCGAAAGGGAAAGGTTCCAGGGTCCATCTTTTCGGCAAACTCGACTTTTTCCATAAAAAGCGTCCATGCCTTCACGCAATGTTCCGCAGTGGCCGGTTCCCTAACTTGAAGCCTGCGCCATTCCCGAACTGTGGGTATAATCTATGCAATGCATGGCGTTCGCGCGAAGGGAAAAGCATGGACAACAGGCGCCTTATCCTGAACAAGTATCTACCCCTGAAAGAGATAGGCTCGGGCGGTTTCGGCACGGTGTTCGTGTGCAAGGATATGCTTGTTCAGCGGCTGGTTGCTATCAAAAAGATTGAGCTCACTGAGCTGGATGCCCAGCGTGCCGATTGGGTGCGTGAAGATATGAACCGCGCTGCTCAGGTGGAGGCGCTCAACGCATTCGAAACGGGTCATACTACTATTAACCTGCTTGCTTCGGGGGGTGAAGATGCTTCGGGAGAAGAAGACGCGCTGGCGGACTCCCTGGAAAAGCGCTACTTGGCTAATGTTCCCGGCTTAGATGAGGCCCGTATGGCATCGGTTCTTTCGGATCCTTCTATCGTCACTATCTATGACTGCCAAATTGCGGGTAATGTGGTCTATCTGGTTATGGAATACGTGGAGGGCACGACCCTGGCCGATTTGCTTTCCCGCTGCAACGATGAGATCACCTTGGATGTGATCTCTGCGGTGTTTGAAAGTGTGTCCCGCGCACTTGAGATAGCCCACGCACACGGTGTGCTGCATTTTGATATCAAGCCTGCCAATGTGCTCATCGATGCTCAGGGTAACGTGAAGGTGACCGACTTCGGTTTGGCTACTTTGTGTGATGCGCAGGGGGAGGGCACGGCATCTGCAGGAACTATCGGTTATATGCCCC
>CAYFWL010000030.1:2297-5632 GCA_964346845.1 uncultured Eggerthellaceae bacterium
GCAAATGCGCCAGGAGGCCTTGGATGCGCGCACCGATCAGTGGGCTTTGGCCAGCATCACCTACGAAATGCTGGTGGGTAAAAATCCCTTTATAGCGCCCACGTTGGAGGAGGCTTTGACTCGTATCGACGGTGCGGAACTTACCCTGCCTTCTCACTGCTGGGATACTTTGCCCGGGGAAGCGGATGATGTGTTGTTCAAGGCTCTCGATCCCGAAAAAGAGGATCGCTATGAAACGATAGAGGAGTTCGCTCGTGACCTCAAGCCGCTTCTTGGTGACGCCGATCGTGGTCGCCGCGATTTAGCGGCGCTGGTGAAGGGTGAGGAAATCGATGACGAAGCCGCTGACGACGACTCTGCGGAAACCCCGCCTGATTTTGCGCACGAGATAAAGCTGCGCTGGCACGAACGTCTCTCAGCTCTGCAGAAATCCCTGATTACACGCGCTTTTGCTGTGCTTGCTGCAGGCTTTATAGCAGCCCTGGCTGCTTGGAATATCACGCAAATATCAGGCGCTCACAACCCTCTGTTCTGGGCTTTTACAGGAGGCTGCGCAGCCCTGGGTGCTCTCAAGCCCTCGATAGGCTCCCTAGCTTCTCTCGTTATGCTCTCGGCTGCGCTGTTGGCGAACCAAGCGTATGCGCCCGGCGTTTTGCTGCTTCTCGCTGGCGGCGCCTGGTGGTGGTTCGTAGCTCGGGGAGGAAATGCTGCCGTAAATGGCCTCATGTCATTTCCCCTGTTTGCCGCCATCGGTTTGGCGCCGATGGCTCCCTTGATTACCGGCTACTGTACCAGTGTGCCCCGTGCTTTGGTAACGACGGCGTTGGGTAGTTTTTTGTGCATCGTCTGTGCGAGTTTTGGCTCGCTCGATGTGATGAACTGGGAAATCCTACGCTATTGGAATTTCGCGGGCGTCAGTGTTGGTGGCAATATGCTTGCGATAATCACTGATCTGTACGTCTGGTGCCTGGTTGCGAGCTGGCTTTTTGCTAGTATGGGGGTGTCTCTGCTTGCCAAGCTACGTAGACGCGTGTTTGCGGTGATTGCTGTCCTTGTGGGTTTCGCCCTGGTCATGGTTGGTATCTGGTTTGCCGCAGCCTTCGATGCCGATACAACATCTATGATCCCCGCCACACCTCTTTTGGTGTCTGTGGTGATCTCAGGTGCGCTCATGGCTTTCGTGGCAGCAAGCTTTCCGCCACCGGATCGCCCTGAGCCTTCGGGTTCTTTCGATTACCCGAGTGACCCTCAAGGCTATGATTACGACCGTGACTAGAAAATGCGAACGCCTCTCTCCAAAGCCCCTGTGCCGGCGTCCCTTTCTAACGTCCCTGCCAGCGTCCTTCTGCAAAAGTCCTGCCCTAACGTCCCTGCTGCCAGCGACCTTCTGTTCCATACCCGGTCATCTGCTGCTCAAAATCGAGCAGTTTTTGGGATTTAACGGCTTCGCAAAGTGAGAAGTCCTCGGTGATGATAGACTGACGCAATCACCCATACGAAAGGAGCAGGTATGTCGTTACCCGCGTCTGATTTGAATAAAAAGCCTGATTACCGCACGACTATGGAGTTGGGTGCCGTATTGCCTCAAACCGCCGAAGTGAAGGACGATCACCTGTATATCGGTGGCGTCGACATGGTTGATTTGGCGCGCCAGGAAGGCACGGCTCTGTACGTGTTTGATGAAGCCGATCTGCGCAATCGCATGCAGTCCTATAAAAGGGCTTTCCATAGCCGCTATGCCAAGTCCGATATCGTCTATGCCTCAAAAGCGTTTTACAACAAGGAAATTCTTCGCATCGTGAACCAAGAAGGGCTCTGCCTCGATGTTTCCGGGGGTGGCGAGTTGGCTTGTGCGCAGGCAGTTGGTTTTCCTTTGGATAAAGTGTTTATGCACGGCAACAACAAAACGCCTCAAGAGCTGGAAGAGGCGATTTCCGCAGGAGTGGGGCGCATCGTGTTGGACAGTCGCATCGAGTTGGCTCGGGTGAACCAGATTGCCGGCCGCTTGGGTAAGGTGCAGAAGGTGCTCATGCGCATCACCCCCGGCGTGGAGGCGGATACCCACGAGTATATCCGCACGGGTTGCGAGGATTCCAAATTCGGATTCACCATGAAAAATGACTTTGCCTTTAACTGCGTGGGCGATGTTTTGGCTGCTGAAAACGTGCACCTCACGGGTTTTCACTGCCACATTGGCTCTCAGATTTTCGCGCTGACGTCCTTCCGTGAAGCGGTGCAGGTCATGATGGAGTTTGTGTCGCGGGTGAAGGAACACTATGCCTTCGAAACTGAAGAGCTGGATATGGGTGGCGGCTTAGGCGTTGCCTATGTGGCTGACGATCATCCTTCCAGCATCGATGAGTTTGCGGAATGCATTGTCAGCGCCGTCCGCGACTTTTGCGCCCACTACGGAGTTGCCGAACCCCGCCTGCTCGTAGAGCCGGGGCGCAGCCTGGTGGCTAACGCCGGGGTTACCCTGTACACGGTGGGCATTTTGAAGACCTTGCCCGGCATTCGTAAATATGTGGCGGTGGACGGCGGTATGTCCGACAATATCCGTACGGCGCTTTACCATGCAAGCTATGAACCCACCATTGCCAACAAGGCTGGTCAGATGCGTAACGAGATTGTGACTCTCTGCGGCAAGCACTGCGAAAGCGGTGATGCGGTCGTAGTCGATATGCCGCTGCAGACTGCCGATTTGGGGGACATCGTGTGCGTTTTTGCTACAGGAGCCTACTGTTATACCATGGCAAACACGTACAACGGCCAAGTTCGGCCTGCTATCGTCTTTGTCAAGGATGGCGTTGCGCGCACGGTCACCCGTCGTGAAACCTACGCTGACCTGATGGCTCGCGATATTTAGAGGCATTAAGACGTATAATGAAAGCCTGTGCGATGCCTGTCGCGCAGGCTTTTCTTTACGGCGCTTTTGCGAGCGGTTTACCAGAAAGGAACAATTCGCATGACTATCAAAATTGGCCTGGTAGGTACCGGCACGGTTGGCGGCGGCTGCCTGGAGATTCTGGCGAACCATCGTGAAGATTTCAAGCGCTTCTACGGTCTTGACCTGGAGCTTGTGCGGGTGTGCTCACGTGAGCGGAAGATCGCTGAGGACTACGGTGTGGGCCACTTATTCACCGAGGACTTTCGTGACGTTATCGAAGATCCCGAAATCGACCTGGTTATCGAGCTTATCGGGGGCACTACCTTTGCCCGCCAGCTGGTTACGGGCGCGCTCCGCAACGGTAAGCACGTGGTTACTGCCAACAAGGCCCTCATGGCAACCTACGGCGAAGAGGTGATGAATCTCGCTGAGGAAAACGGTGTGGAGA
>CAYFWL010000030.1:5642-14569 GCA_964346845.1 uncultured Eggerthellaceae bacterium
AGTGTAGGGGGCGGCATTCCTATCATCGATCCTCTGAAGCACTCCTTAACTGCTAATAGCATTTCTTCTGTCATGGGTATCGTGAACGGCACCACCAACTACATGCTCACTCGCATGGCTCAAGAAGGGTTGGCATACGAAGATGTGCTGGCCCAGGCTCAGGCATTAGGGTATGCCGAAGCCGACCCCACCGCCGATGTGGACGGTCTGGATGCTGCGGCTAAGATTGCTATCTTAGCCTCTATCGCCTTCCATTCCCGTGTGACAATCGGCGATGTGCACGCTGAGGGCATTCGCAACATCAAGCCTCTGGACTTAGAAGCTGCTGCTGAAATGGGCTACGCGGTAAAGCTTTTGGCTATTGCGAACCGCACCGATCAGGGCATTAGTGTGCGCGTACATCCCGCTATGCTGCCTATGAGCCATCAGCTCTCCAACGTCAATGGAGTGTATAATGCCATCTACGTCACGGGCGATGCTGTGGGCGAGGTCATGCTCTTTGGCGAAGGGGCTGGTGCGGGTGCTGCCGCGAGCGCCGTTATGGGCGACCTCATCGAGGTGGCACGCCATATCCAGATGGGATGCGGTCCCATTGTCGGTTGCACCTGCGTTGATAATCTGCCCATCATTCCCCTTGAAGAGCTGTGCTGCCGCTACTATATCCGTTTCACCGTAACCGACCGACTTGGTGTTATGGCTGCTATGGCGGGCGTTTTCGCCCAGCATGGCGTGAGTCTCTTCAGCGTTTCGCAGCATGGTTCTGAGGATGCAGGTGAAGTGTCCTTGTCTTTCGTGACGCACACCGCCGCCGAAAAGGATGTGCGCTCGGCGTTGGCGGGTATTGCTCAGCTGGAAGATGTGCAGCGAGAAGAGCCCTCCGTTATCAGGGTCGTCAAGTAAATGAAGGCGGCGCAAATCGGTGCTATCTTCGATTGCGACGGTACCCTGATTGACTCAGTGGGTGGTTGGCGTCGCGTTGAACACGAGTTTGCGCGTATGTGCGGCCATACGATAAGCGCTGATGAGATGAGGCTTTTATCCACCTTTACCCTTGGAGAGACCGGGGAGTTCTACCACAATAACTTCGGTTTGGGCTCAAGTCCTGAACAGGTGGTTGAAATGGCCGACGAGATCTTGGTGGACTACTACCGCACGAGTGTCGAGCTCCGCTCCGGTGTGGGGGATTTTCTGGAAGGCTTGGTGCGGGTGGGCGTGCCGATGACTATGGCATCGTCCAGTCCTCAGCGCTACCTGCAGGGGGGTATCGCTCGTACGGGTATTGCGGAGTATTTTTCTCTGGTGCTCTCGACCGATGATGTGGGAGCGCCCAAGCGCCAACCCCTTATCTATCAGCGTGCGGCCCGGCATATGGGTACCGATTATGCTTCTACCTGGGGATTCGAAGATTCTCTTTATGCGGTTCGCACGCTGGTGCAAAACGGGTTCAAGTGCGCAGGATGTTATGACCGCGACGATTCCGCTACGATAGAGCAGCTGCAGCGTGAAGCCACCCTGCTTATTCCGTCGTTTGACGCGGTGACTGCGGAGGATTTCCTGCATGCAGCGCTGTCGTGACTTGAGCCCTATCGTGCATGTGGCGCGGGCGTGACTTGAGCCGTATCGTGCATGCGGCGCGGGCGTGACGCTTACAGCCTCCTGCCAGATTCCAGCGCGCTGAGCGTGTTGATGGCGCTGGGGTGCGGGGTGCGGCATTTTCCGGATGACACACGAAGCTCTCGTCCCGTAAACGAAGCTCTCGTCCCGTAACGCTACAACGCCTCTATGCCGTGTCGCCCATCTACGTCTAATTGCGTATACATTGAGTTTTCACGAGGATCAGCCAAATAATAAGCGACCCGAGGGATACGAACAGAGAAATCACGCCAACGCCAATGATGTAGCTGGGCCATGCCTGAGAGATTGCAAGGGATCCGACGCATCCGAACAGGGAAAACGAAAAGTTGATAAGGGAGGAGAGGGCGCCGGTATCGCCGTCATGCATGCCCATCAGGATATTGATGGATACCGGGCGTACCGACATAGTCAGGCTGACCAAAACGATGATGCATGCCATGAAAACAAAGGGCGATGATTCTGCTACGAGAAGATGCATCACGCTTGCAAGAGGAAGAATGGAAAAGATGATGGTGAGGAGTTTCTTTCGAGTTACGTACCTTAAAACAAAGGGCACCATCAGGGCACCGATGACGCCGGTAGCGGAATTGAAGGCGAAAAAGAAGCTATATTCTATTTTGCTGAGGCCGAAGAAATCGATATAGACATAGGATGCCGATGTGACATAAGCCATGAGCATAACGCTGCTCAGGCCCGATCCCAGCAAAAATGCCGCCACGGGCCGGTCTCTAAGAATAGATCGAAAACCCGAGAACAGGGCAAGAGGGTTGTTTGCGATGCGTTCTTCAGGTGGCACGGTTTCCTTGAGCTGGACGAAACAGGGGAGCGCGCATAAGCCGATAACAACCTGAGCTGCGAAAGTGCCGCGCCAGTCGGTGAA
Source organism: uncultured Eggerthellaceae bacterium (assembly GCA_964346845.1). GTDB lineage: Bacteria > Actinomycetota > Coriobacteriia > Coriobacteriales > Eggerthellaceae > CAKUOV01. Next base: position 8,158 of record CAYFWL010000030.1, read on the forward strand.
CAGGAGCAGGCCCGATCCTAAAACGGGTGCAACCAAGGGGGCGCCCGAGCCGATTGCCTGGATGATGACCAGGGCATTTTGGCGTTCTTTGCCCTCAAAGCAGTCTTTGGTGAGCGCGGTTGCTAAAGAAACAAGGCCACCGCCGCCGAATCCCTGAAGTGCGCGTGCGGCAATCATAAGCCACACGTTTTGCGCGAGCGCACACAAGGTGCCGCCCCCTATGAAAAGGGCGAGGCCCCAGCCAAGCGGCCTTTTTCGACCATAGCGGTCTGAAAGGGAGCCGATAATCAGCGTGCCAAGAGCTTGAAAAAGGAAATAGGCGGTCAGGGTCAGGTTGACGGTGGAGATAGGTTCCCCCAGAGCAGCGGGCATATCGGGTAGGGCGGGGAGGTAGAGATCGGTGGCGATAGGGGCGCCGCTAGAAATGAGGGCAAGGAAAACGATGAAGGGAGCTTTTCCCAGAGACTGTTTTGCGACGGACACGTGTTTCACCTTGAAAGTTGCGTAAATCATCTGCTTTTTTCGTTAGCTTACCTCTGTAGGCTCTTGAAAACTATCCGCTTTTCTCGCTAAGGAGTACAATTATCGGTCATGTGTAGTAGGCAGAAAAAAGACTACGAACCTAATTGAGGCTCTATGGATTTAAAATTCTCAAAGCGCACAGCAACGCTTTTGTTCTTTGATGTGGCAGCGACGCTTGCCGCCTATTGGCTGGGCTCTTTTTTAACCCACGTGAACGATGAGGTGTTTATTGATAATGAGATCTTCTTCGTGGTGGGCATCCTGGCTGTGTTCAATATTGCCTTCTTGGCGCTGTTTCGATCCTATAACAACCTGTGGGAATATGCCAGCATTGACGAAATGATTCGAATCATGGTGGCTCTGGCTCTCTCTTCGCTGGTGGGCGCCGTGTTTTTGTGGGTTAATTCGGTGCGCTTGCCCATCCGCTTGTATGTGGTGGGCTTCATTTTGCTCGTTATTTTTTGCGGCGGGGTGCGCCTGTTCTATCGCGTTTATCGTAGCAAGGGTCGTCAGATTCGCCAGATTGCCAGCACTCATGCTGATCGCCTTCGTACCCTGGTTGTGGGTGCTGGCGAAACGGGCTCTCTGGCTATCAATCGCATGATTTCTTGCGACCCCAACATGATGGGCTTGCCCATTGTGGCAGCCGATGATGATCCTGAAAAGCGCGGCCATCATATTCATGGCATTAAGGTGGAAGGCGGCAGCGCCGATATTCCCGCTCTTTGTGAAAAGTATGGCATTGAGCAGATCGTCATGGCCATCCCTTCTGCCACGGCGGAGGAACGCAAGGCCATCTACGCTATTTGCACCCAGACTGACTGCGTGCTGAAAACGCTGCCTAACGTGCGCGATTTACGCATCGATGAGCTGGATGACGTTGCTTTGCGCGATGTTGACGTGACCGACCTTTTGGGTCGTGACGAGATCCTGCTGGACACGCGTATTGCTTCAAGCTATATATCGGGGAAGACGGTGCTGGTCACCGGCGGGGGAGGATCGATCGGCAGCGAGCTGTGCCGTCAGATTGCCAAGGTTGCTCCCCGGCGCATCGTCGTGTTTGACATGTACGAAAACGATGCTTATATGCTGAGCCAGGAGCTGTTGCGCCAGTACAACGACATCGACGTTGTCGTGGAGATAGGCAGCGTGTGCGATGTTGCCCGCATCAATGAGATCTTCGTGAAGCATCAGCCTGCCGTGGTATTCCATGCGGCTGCTCACAAGCATGTGCCTCTGATGGAGATCTGTCCTCGCGAAGCAGTGCAGAACAACGTGTTCGGCACCCTGAATGTGGTGCAGGCCGCCGACAAATTTGGCACCGATCGCTTCATCTTCATCTCCACCGACAAGGCGGTGAACCCCACCAGTGTCATGGGGGCTACGAAGCGTATGGGCGAAATGGTTGTGCAGTACTTCGCTCGCACCTCTCAAACCGTGTTTGCGGCAGTGCGCTTCGGGAATGTTTTGGGAAGCAACGGCAGTGTAATCCCTCTGTTCAAACGCCAAATTGCCCACGGGGGGCCGGTCACGGTGACCCACCCCGATATCGAGCGCTTCTTCATGACCATCCCCGAAGCGTCTCGCCTGGTTATCACCGCAGGCGGCATGGCCTCAGGTGGCGAGATTTTCATTCTGGACATGGGCGAGCCGGTAAAGATTCTCGATTTGGCTAAAAACCTCATCCGTCTTTCGGGTGCTCAGGGTGTGGAGATTGAGTTTACGGGCCTGCGTGACGGCGAAAAGATGTATGAAGAGCTGCTGATGGACGAGGAATCAACGTTGGCCACCAGTAACAAATCCATCATGATTTCCACGGGGCAAGAGATTAGCTACGACGTGGTTGCTTCGAAGCTCGAAGAGCTGAGGGCCTCTATCGAGATGAGCGATGAACAGGCCGTTACCATTTTGGAAGACGCCGTTCCCACCTATCACCATACCGTGAATACCCACTAGACGGGGGTTGGGACGGTCATGGCACGGACGGCGGAAAAAGAAGCTATCGGTCTGATTTCGTTGGGCGTGGTGGCCTACAACGAACAGGACGCGCTGCCTCAGCTTTTAGCTGATATCTGCGCTCAAGATATACCTCATCACCAGGTAGAAGTGGTGCTGGTGGATAGCGCCTCCACTGACGGCACCCGGCGATGCATGGAAGAGTTTGCGGTTAAGAACACTCGGCTCACGCAGGCAGAAGGTTTTGGTTTTGCCCGCGTGCAGGTGCTGGATAATCCTGCCCGCATCCAAGCAGCTGGCTGGAACGTGGTTCTTCGCAACTTCTCAGGCGATGCGTTGGTACGCGTGGATGCTCACGCCTCCCTTTCCATTGACTTCCTTTCGGCTAACGTGGCGGTGCTGAACGAAGGGGAAGACGTGTGTGGCGGCATGCGCCCCACGATGATTGAGCCAGGGCAAGTTACCCCATGGCACCAGGTGCTTCATCTGGCGGAGGAGTCGGCTTTCGGCAGCAGCGTGGCTGATTATCGTCGTGCCTGTGAACCGCGCTACGTGAAATCGCTTTTCCATGCCGCGTATCGACGTGAGGTGCTTGATACGGTAGGCACGTTCAACGAAAAGCTGCTGCGTACGGAAGATAACGATTTCCATTATCGCGTTGGTCAGGCGGGCTATCGCATCAAGCTCGACCCGCGTATCAACTCAAAACAGTTCATCCGAAGTTCTTTGGGGCGTATGCTGAAGCAGAAATACGGCAACGGTCACTGGATTGGCCGTACGCTGTTCATTCAGCCGGCTTGTCTGCAGCTCTATCACTTTGCTCCCTTCATATTGGTGGCGGGTGCGTTGATTCTGGCCTTGTTTGGCTTGGCTGTTTCATGGAAGCCCTTCCTGCTGTGTGCGGCGCTGTATGCGCTTTTGTGCATCGCCCTTTCGGTGTACGCCGTGATGCAGTCTAACCAGAAGAATGCCCTCATGATCGCATTGCCGCTCGTATTTGCAGGAATTCATCTCTCCTACGGTGTAGGAACTATAACGGGCCTGGTGAAAGGCTTGTTTTCGAGAGGCAAAGGTTAAAGGACATGGCTGAAGAGGGAACGCCTTTACGTAAGCTCCAGCTTGCCGAATACGATCTGATGTGTCGTATGGCCGATGTATGCCAAGCACAGGATATACGTTATTATCTGCTGGGTGGAACGCTGCTCGGCGCGGTGCGTCATGGCGGCTTTATCCCTTGGGACGACGATATTGATGTGGCGTTGCCCCGTCCTGATTACGAGCGCTTCTTGGCCTACGTGGCTGAGCATCCGGAATCCTTGCGTCGTGAAGGCGAAAGCTGCACGATTGACGTGTTGAGCATCTACACCAAGGATGATTATCGCCAAGGCATGGCCAAGATCACGACCGATGCTGTTCATATTGTGAATCGTTCCGCCGATGCCGACCGCTACGAGGAAGCTTGGATTGACCTGATCCCGCTGGACGGTTTCCCAACAGGCAGGGGCGCTTCTTTCCTTCATAAGCTGCGTTTGACCTGGTGGAAGCTTATGGATGCCATAACGGAGTTCGACTATGTGGTGGATACCAAGCGCGACCGTGGTACGGTGGGCAATCTGGCGTTGAAACTGCTGCGTGGTCTTTCTCGCGTATGCCGCCCCTATGGCGATGATTTCAACAAGGTGCTGCGCAAGTGGGATGAAGCCCTGAAGCGCTATCATTACGAGGAGTGCGAGCGGGCGCTCAACCTATTCGCCGCACGTGGTTTCTCGGAGATTTTTCGCAAGGACGACCTAGGAAGAGGCACGCCCCTTCGCTTTGAGGGTCGTGACTTCATGGCTCCCGACAACACGCCTGCGGTCTTGATGCAGATTTACGGGCCCGATTATCTTACGCCGCCGCCGGAGTCCGATCGCAATTGGCATAATTCCGAAGTCATAGAATAGGCGGAAAGGCTCGGCAATACGCAAGATCCAACGACGGACGAAACCTCGCAATACGCAAGATCGAAACGCGGCGTCACGCAAGGCGTGGCGGCGGATGAAAACGCGGCAAGGGCTTTGCTCAGACCCCCTGTTAAAGACCCTCGGCAAAAACGGCTCGATCCGCACTCCAAAACTGCCCCCGATGCCCCGAGAAAGAAAAAGCTGTTCAGCGCGCTTAGCGGGTCTTTCGCTGCTGGTTATATGGAGGAAACGGCCTTTCGCTCTTCAGCTTCTATCGGGTGATTTATAATCAGTAACTTAGTGTGAACATCGCGGGTTACGGAGGGCTTGTGGCGCAAGCTGCAACAAAAAACGCAAAGAAACAATCCAAGCTGTACGGTGTGGCCTATAGCCTGTTCACGTCATTAGCGCCTCTTTCTCTTTGCCTCTTTGTGAGCGGCGATGTCTTTCAGGATTATGCGGTGGTGTTTTGGGGCATTATGGCCCTGTTTACCGCTAATGTCATCTATGGTTTTTTGCAGCTGCGCGACCGGCTGCTCTTTTTGTTTTTGCATTTCGGCATTGCGCTCTTTTTGCTCTCCCGCCCGTTTATCTCCGTCGTATGCAACGAGCCCAGCTGGTGGCTGCTGTCTTCGCCGGAAACCACCCTCTTTGCTCTAACGGCTCTTTACCTGTCCATGGCCTGTCTCTTAGGCGCTGCGGTGCTCTGCGGTGCCATCCATTCGTTCAACGAGGAATCACGTACGCGTGCGCGGGGTGCCCTGGGTCGAAAGCTGCTGCCGGCTCAAGATCATGTCGACGAACAGGGAAAAGGAAAACGAATTCTGCCCCGCTTGGGTGCCTCGGTGGCAAAGATTCAAGATTCGGAGCGGCTGAATTTCATCCGCTTAGCAGCGCTTCTGTGCTTTGTTCTCTGCGTGTTCGGCTCCTTCTATGCGGGCTATCTCAAGCTTTCCTATATGAGCGGGCGGGCTTATACCGACTTCTATCTCGTCGATTCTTCCAGCTACACGCCCTGGGTGGTGGATCTTGCAGAGGCTATGGTTCCTTTCATGCTCTGCGCCTATCTGGCCACCATGCCTCGTCGCCGTGGAGCGGTGCTGTGCTTGATTGCCTATGTGGCAACGACGGTTCCCCTGCTCATGATTGGTTCGCGTTCCAACTTTGTTATCGCCTTTTTGTTCGCGGCGCTCTACTTCGTGTTCCGTGCTGTGACTGATAAAAACGAGGTATGGGTCTCGCGCCGCCTGATTGTCTTTTGCTGCATAGCCGCACCGGCGGGTGTTGCCGCTATGGGCATCATGGACTATTTACGTGCGGGCGAAGGTGCTGATTTGAGTTTCGATGCCCTGATTGTCGACGCATTGTACAAGCAGGGGGTCAGCTTTACCATCATGGGCCGTGCCTACGATGTGAACAGCCAAATCCAGGAACTGGGTTTTCGCTTCTATTCGCTGGGCGGCATCATCGATACCTTTACCCAAGGCTTTTTAGGCCAGACGTTTTTTGGTTTCGCTCAGCTGCCTACTACCAACAGTTATGAATTAGCTACGCAGGGTTGGTCGTATGCCCATGCGATGTCCTTTTTCGCTCACGACAATTACCTGGGCGGTGAAGGCTACGGCTCTTCGTATATCTTGGAGCTGTTCGCTGATTTTGGATATGGCGGCATCGCTGTGGGGAGTTTCGTCCTGGGCATGGGGCTTTTCGCCCTCTCTCATGGTTTGGGACGCAATTGGTTTGTGGGCATGTGCGCGCTCGTTGCGGCTTCTCGGGTGTTTCATATGCCGCGCGGCTACTTTGATGAGTGGATTTCATATATATGGTCCACGCGCTTTCTTTTGGCGGTAGCCGTGCTGATTGCGGTTTCCGCAGGCTTGTTTTTCCTAAAGCAGCACGTCATAGAGGCACGCCGCGAAAAGGGTTCATTGCTCGGCAAGAGCCTGCGCAAGGCCGTGGCCTTCGGAGAGGATGTGGAGGCGCGCTACCAG
>CAYFWL010000030.1:14579-18943 GCA_964346845.1 uncultured Eggerthellaceae bacterium
GCCTGCGCAAGGAATCTGTTGGCAGAGCAGGGATGGGTTCATCGGCTCATCCTTTGAACGCATATAAGATTGCGGTATTCGGCGAGGGCCGCATCAGGGAGGTAAGGTAGACATGTTTAATGTGGGGGCAGTGGTGCAAAGCATCAGGCGCCATGCGGTGGCCATCATAGTGATATTTGCGCTGGCGTTAGCAGCCGGTGTGGGAAGTTCGTATCTGAAGACGGGCGACGAAGCTAAAAAAATCAGCGAGAAGGCCTTTACCGCCGAGGCGGTGGTGTATTTCACGATGAACGATGTGTATGGCGGCATGATTGAAGCGGAAAGCAACTTCCTTATTTCAGATGCGCGCCGCACGGTAGTCGGCGATAAGGTTGCGGGTGAGATTCGCCGCATCTATGGTTCCGAGGTGAACGTGAGCTCTCCTTGGTGGGAGGACGAGGAAAAGAACGCACGTTACTATACCCATTACGTGTTTGTTGATGTCTCTGCTCCGACGGAAGAAATTGCTCTCGCCGCAGCTAACGAGGCTGCGGTTCGCGCTGCTACGGCGATGGAGGAAACCTTGCCGGTAAAGAGTGCCGTTGTGGCTGAAGCTGCCTATGTGAAGCAGAGCGACAGCACGAAGGCGGCTGATCGGGGTACCGAGAGCCTGGATAATATTGAGTCCGCGCTTGTCACCAGCTCGAGCATCAGTGTAAAGAAGCTGGTCATTTTTGGTTTTGTGGGTTTGTTCGGTGCCATCTTCGTGTTTGCTTGCGTAGATATTCTCTCTCGCCGTATCCGCTCCGAGCGCGATATTGAAAAGATGCTGGATCTTACGGTGTTGGGAACGGTGAAAAACGATGCTGATTACGAAGGTATAGCGGCTTTGTTGAACGTACTGCTTTCTCGCAACAGCATGAAGTCGCTCGCCCTCGCTGGTGTGTGCGCCTCCGATGGTGCTGCTGATGTTTTCGAAAAGATCTCGCCCTATCTGCCTCAGGCGCTCAGCTGTGTTGAGGCGCTATCGGAAAACGGTAGTGTTGCCACGGTCGCCGAATGCGAATCTGTTGCGTTGGTTCTTGCCGAAGGTGCTGCATCGGGTGCTCAAATCGATCGGGCTTTAAAAGCGCTTCGCGTGGCTGATGTTCCCGTGGCGGGTGTGGTGTTCATTCCGAAAAGCAAGAAGTAGGGGCATGTTGCGCAAAAGCGGAGCAGGCAAGGATGTGGCACCGTACGTGTGTGGCATACAGTACGCGCCTTTGGCATACAGTACGTGCTCCGCAGGGGTACGTGGGGTGGCGTAAGATAAGGTGATAACTATGTTGAATTTTGCAGTAGGGCCGGTTCAATCCTCTGATCAGGTACGTAATCTGGGTGCGCAGCAGGTGCCCTATTTTCGCACTCCTGAGTTCTCCCAGATCATGCTCGAAAACGAGCGCATGATGAATCAGCTCGCCGATGCTCCCGAAGGCTCACGAACCGTGTTTATCACCGGGTCGGGCACTGCTAGCATGGAAGCGGCGGTCATGAATACGCTCGATGAGCATGACAAAGCCCTGGTGGTCAATGGCGGTAGCTTTGGCGCTCGTTTTGCCCGGCTGTGCGAAATCCATGCCATCCCCCACGATCAGCTGAAGCTGGAGGCAGGACGCGGTCTGACTGCTGAGGACTTGGCTCCCTATGAGCATGCGGGATACACCGCTTTCTTGGTGAACCTGGGCGAAACATCTACCGGCGTGCTGTTCGACTTGGAGCTTATCGCCCAGTTCTGTAAGCGCAACGGGCTCTTTTTGATTGTGGATGCCGTGAGTGCCTTTTTAGCCGACCCGCTTTCAATGAAGGATGCAGGTGTGGGTCTTATGCTGACGGGATCCCAGAAAGCATTAGCCTGTCCGCCGGGTACGAGCATCATCGTTTTGGCTCCTGCGGCGTTGGATCGTGTTGCGCGCATCGATCCTCATAGCATGTATTTCGATTTGAAGGATGCCTTGCGCAATGGCGAACGCGGTCAGACCCCCTTTACCCCCGCAGTGGGCATCTTGCTGCAGATTCATGCGCGCTTGGCAGATATCGTGGAGCGCGGCTTAGCAGATGAACTGGCCCGTGTGGCTGCACGCGCTCAACGCTTCCGTGCCGGCATCGCTGATTTGCCCCTTTCCCTCTTTTCCGATAGCCCTGCTACGGCGGTGACGGCACTGTTGGTTGAAGAGGGTGTTTCCACCCAGGCAATCATCGACACGATGAAGGATGAGTTTGGCATGTGGCTCTGTCCTAACGGAGGAGATCTAGGTAAGCGCATTTTCCGTGTAGGGCATCTGGGAGAACTTTCGGATCACGATATCGATGCACTCTTAGATGCATTGCATGAGCTGCACCGGCGCGGCATGTTGAACCCCGCTCGCTAGCGAAAAGGACTACGTATGCAAAATGGTAAAAAGGTTGTTGTTACCTATGGCACCTACGATTTGTTCCACTACGGCCATGAGGCGCTTCTGCGGCGCGCTAAGGAGCTGGGCGATTACCTGATTGTGGGTGTGACCTCGGATGGCTTTGATCGCGTGCGCGGTAAATTGAACGTGCATCAGTCTTTGACCGAGCGTCTTCGCGCTGTTGAGGCAACGGGCATTCCCGATTTGGTGGTGGTGGAAGAGTACCAGGGACAAAAGATTTCCGACATCCGTAAGTACGGTGTCGACGTGTTTGCCATCGGCTCTGACTGGGAAGGCAAGTTCGACTATCTGAAGCGCTACTGCGACGTGGTATATCTGCCCCGCACCGAGGGCGTTTCCTCTACGGCCCTGCGCGCCGAGGCGGTTTCCGATGTGACCATGGGTATCATCGGTGCTGATTATCTGGCTGCTCGTTTTGTACGTGAGAGCACTCACGTGGCGGGTGTTGACGTAAAGGCGGTCTTGGCTTTGAGAGGTCAGGACGCGTCTGCTTTTGCTGCTGACACCACGATGAATCTGTGTCAGCGCTTTGATGAGATGTCTGAAAAGAGTTTGTATCGGGCTGCGAGCGTGGGCGATTTATTGGAAAAGGTAGACGCCGTGTATATTTCTGCCGCCATTGATCGGCGTGCTCAGTTTATCCGTGCTGCTCTTGAAGCGGGCTGTCATGTCATATGCGAAGGCCCTCTGTTTCTTTCCCAAGAAGAAGGAAAACACCTCTTTGAACTGGCTGAATCCAAAGGTAAGGTCCTTATGGAGGCTAATAAGACCCTGTATTTTCCCGCGTTTGAGCATCTGCGCTGGCTGCTGGAAAGCGGTGTGGTCGGCGAAATCAAAGACATTTCCGCTTCGTATAGCCACGTGTTCAGCGCGCTGGACAAGACTAATCCCTACGAAGGCAGTTTCTATGATATGGCTTCCTATATCTTGCTGCCGGCTATGGTCTTTTTGGGCTCCGATTATCGTGATGCACGCATGATCTGCTCCTATGAGGGTGATTTTTGTACCTGGGCGAAAACAGAGCTTTTGTATGACGCCGCCAGCGCTACCTGCAAGGTAGGTCGTGGGATGAAAACCGAGGGAGACATGATCATCACGGGCACTGATGGCTATGTGTACATTCCTGCGCCTTGGTGGAAAACGGATTATTTTGAGCTGCGCAACGAAGACCCCCATAGCACTAAGAAGTACTATTTCGAGTGTGCTGGTGAAGGCCAGCGTTACGAGATTTTTGAATTCTTGCGTCTTGTTCGTGCAGGCCAGGATGGCTATATGCCGATGCACTCCCAAGACGAGGTCCTGGCGGTTACTCGGTTGGTGGAGCGTTTTGACCAGGGTGATGTGATTCGATTGAATTCGGGTGCGTATCATTTCGGCGGCGGCGAAACCGTAACTGACCGCTAGGCGTGTGCATGGGCTGAGCGAGGTACAAAAGCGAGTGAATATGACCGGGTCTGACGAACAGATTGCTGAAAATCCGCTGATTTCCGTGGTGGTTCCCGTATACAGGGTCGAAAAATATTTAGACCGCTGCGTGGAATCATTGCTTGCGCAAAGCTATCGGAATTTAGAGATTATCCTGGTAGACGATGGATCCCCGGATGCCTGTCCGGCGCTTTGCGACGCTTGGGCTGAGCGGGATGCACGCATCGCCGTAATACATAAACCCAACGGAGGCCTGAGCGATGCCCGCAACGCCGGTGTTGCGCTCGCGCAGGGCACGTATGTGGGGTTCGTCGACAGCGATGATTACGTGTCAGAAGATATGTACGAATCCCTCTATACGCACCTGCGTGAAACCGGTGCTGATATTGCCATCTGCGGTGTTGCAGACGTGTATGCCGACCATACGGACTATCCGGCGCACACGGTACGCACGGTTATGACCAGCAAGGAAGCACTTTCCGATATCTTTTTGAACAAGACCTTGAT
>CAYFWL010000031.1:0-8081 GCA_964346845.1 uncultured Eggerthellaceae bacterium
GAGGGAGGAGAGGGAGGAGAGGGAGGAGAGGGAGGAGCACTGCCTTTCCACAAGCACTCAGATAAAGCGGAGCCCCATCCTGGTCATCCTGGTGCTGACGGCGCGTCAGGCTGCAGGTGCTTTTCTTTTCCGCAAGCATTCAGGAGCGGGTTATCTTGCAATCGGGGTACCTTGCAGATGGCCTATATTGTTCGGGCAGGCCATCGCCCCAGGCGGACCATCCCCAGAGGGCCTACCGTGCGGGCAGGCCATCGTCCCAGGCGGACCATCCCCAAGCGGCCCATCGCCCGGGCGGCTACCGTGCGGGCAGGCCATCGCCCCAGGCAGACCATCCCCAAGCGGACCATCCCCCGGGCGGCTATCGTGCGACCTTCTTCGCGATGGCGTTTTCATCGGGAAGCTCACGCACGAATTCTGCAGGGAAGTCCAAAATCACATTGCGCCGGCTAATGGCGCTGCTGTCGTGGTTGGATACAGCGCTGCAAACATCGAACCATAGGGATACCGTTGTATCCCGGGTCAACGCGTTACGATCCATGTTGAATACCGCCATGAGCTTGGTAGGCTCTTTCGTTTGAAGAGTCTGGCCCTGAATGGAATTAGCGTAACCGTAGGCGGCTGTTTTGTAGCCCTTTTCCGCGAAGAGAGCTGCATTTTCGCTGCTGGTGACATCATCGTACTCGCCCTTGTCGTCGATGGTGGCAAAACGGATGAGGGAGTTGCCTACGTAAGCATCAACGGGAGCGCTGCCTGACTGCGGGGCGGCGAGCTCCATAAACACGAAAACCTGGGCGACCTGTTCAGTGCTTCCCGCTTGATTCAGATAGAAGCCCTTAAGCACCACCTGGTTGTTTGCGGAGCTGTAATCGCTGTACGAAGGGTCGGCGAGGGTGGGGTTTTGAGCCTCGATGGATGCGTCGCCGGAGCAAGCAAACGCACGTATCGCTACCACGATGAGGGCCAGTGCCACTAAAAGGAGAAGGGGGCGAAAAGGAAACTGTCTCATGGAGGGCCTTTCTTTGAGGCGTCATGACGGGGAAAGCTGCGTTATCGGAAGCCGCGTTGCCAATTCTGCACAAGAAATACCTTGTCATTATAACGTAACGGTCAAATTGTTTACGGGCACGAAACGAAGCTCTACTATGATACAAGATGACATCATTGCTATCGACCGCCGTCGCTGGTCGCTGCGGTCAACGTGAATGAAAAGAGGAACTCATGGTTCGTGTGGGTATTTTAGGATACGGAAATCTGGGAAAAGGCGTTGAGCTGGCAGTACGCCAGAGCGATGATATGGAATTGGTGGGTGTGTTTACGCGCCGCGATCCCGCTTCGGTACCTATCGCGACCGAGGGCGTGGCGGTCCGCTCGGCAGCCGAGCTTGATGATGGCTCGGCAACTGATGTGGATGTGTTGATCATCTGCGGCGGTAGCGCAACCGACCTGCCCGAACAAACTCCCCGATACGCTGCACGATACAACGTGGTGGACAGCTTCGATACCCACGCACGCATCCCCGAGCATTTTGCCCGGGTCGACGTGGCTTCCCGGGAAGCGGGCACGGTCTCCCTTATCTCGTGCGGTTGGGATCCCGGTCTTTTCTCGCTGAACCGCCTGTATGCCAATTGCATTCTGCCCGAAGGCAAGGATTACACGTTTTGGGGGCGCGGCGTGAGCCAGGGTCACTCCGATGCGCTGCGGCGCATTCCCGGTGTGGTTGATGCCAAGCAGTACACCAATCCTGTTCCTGAGGCACTGAATGCCATCCGTGCAGGCGAAAGCCCTGAATTAACGGCGCGCGAGATGCATACTCGCGAATGCTGGGTAGTACTGGAAGAGGGCGCCGACCCTGCCGCAGTTACCGACGCGATCGTGAATATGCCCAACTACTTTGATGAGTATGATGTGGAGGTGCACTTCGTTTCCTCCGAAGAGCTGAAGCGCGATCATGCGGGGCTTCCCCATGGTGGCCAGGTCATCCGTTCAGGTGTTACGGCGGGTGGCAACACCTGCACTATTGAGTATGCGCTGAAGCTCGACTCCAACCCTGAGTTTACCGCCTGCGTTTTGGTGGCGTATGCGCGTGCCGTTGCTCGCTTGGCCGCCGAGGGCCAGAGGGGCTGTAAGACCGTCTTCGACATCGCCCCGTCTTACCTGTCGCCTCATGGTGGCGATTATCTGCGTGCCCACCTGCTGTAGGAGCAATAAGGAGGATCCGTGGAAGATAAGCGCGTTTTTACCCATACGGAATGCCCCTATTATCCGTGTCACCAGATTCCGGCAGACACCGAGTTCAATTGCGTTTTTTGTTACTGCCCGCTCTATGCCTTGGGTCCCGATTGTGGCGGCTCGTTTCGCTATAACGAAAAAGGGTACAAGGACTGCACCGGCTGCACCCTGATGCATGAAGGATCCCAAGGCTTTAACCGGGTGAAGGAACTTTTTCCGCGCCTGGCCGAGCTGGCGCGTAGAGAACATCCCGCTTCTTCCCCAAATCAATAATTCCCCCACTTTTCCCCTATAAACCGTGGGGAATCGGCGAGGAACGTGCTACCATGGTTCCAGTCCGAAGAAAACACACTATATACGCACGGATAGAGTGCAAACACACAAGGGAATGTGGTCATAATTCACTCCTTTGTCTTTGCCCGATGCTTTTCACGTCTCACGATGAAAGGACCGCTGCGATTCATGCTCCACGCCTTTGAAGATATGGCGCGCACCAATCCGCGTCAGCTCTGCTTTACTGCGGTTGATGCGGCGGGGCGTGAGACGCGTTACACCTATCATCAGGCACGACTCTATGGTGCGGCGCTTGCTCAATGCTTGAAAGCGGCGGGAGTGGGGCGTGGCGATTATGTAGCGGTGGAGTTGCCCAACAATGCTGGCTGGCCGCTTTTGCTCCTGGCGGCTGCCTACGGGAATTTCGCCTTGGTGGGCATGGACCCGCATTTGACCGTGGCGGAACGGACGTTTCGCTATAACGAAATCGAGTCGGTGCCTAATACCACCATTGCCTGCCACGTGAACCTGAGCAATATCGCGGAGTTCATCGAGCAAGCGCGTGCCTTGATTGATGGCGAAGAAACACCTGGTCAAGTTGAGGGTCATGGCGCTGGAGGATACCAGCGTCATTGGGGATTGCGCGCATCTCTCTCTACCGGTCCGACTGGTGGGGGGTATCGGGGTGCTGGCTGTGACATGACGAAGCTGCCGCCTTCTAAGCTTCGCCGCTACGCTTCCGATTCGGAAGAGACTGTGGTGCACTATGCTGACCATGCCATGCATTTGTTTGATAGTTCCAAGTCCGCCATTATCCTTTTCACCTCGGGTACTTCGGGAAAAAGCAAGCCCGTCTGCTTGAGTTGGAGACATTTGACCGAGGCTGCAAAAGCCTTGAACAGCGTTTTGTGCAAGCAGGGTCGGGGCGTATGGCAGGCGGTGTTGCCCTGTTATCGCGCCATGGGTTTGCAGGTCATTGTGCGCAGTTGGTGCAATCGCGCCTCTTTCGTCATCTACGAGCACTTCGTTGCCGCGCGCTTGCTGAACGATATCGATCGCTTGGGGGCCACCCATATTGCGGTTGATGATGGCATGGTGTCTGAGTTTCTTTCCTGCGAAAATCAAAACGCCCTGCGCCGTTACACATGCCTTCTTTTAGGGGGGTCCGCCTTGACAAGTGAGGTGCTGGCCCAGTGCTGCGAGCGTCATGTGCGGGTCTATGCGGGTTATGGTATTACTGAAACTGCAGGTCATATAGCAATTTGTCTCATGGATGAGAACTTTGACGGGTTTCTCCGCCTTCTTCCCAATTATGAGGTACGTGTCGAAGACACCGCTCCGAACGGTTTTGGCAAGCTCATGGTGAAGGGTCCCAGCGTGTGCGATCGTTATTGGGGCATGCGAACGCCTCTTACGGTGAATGGGTTTCTATCCACGGGGGATACCGCCAAAAGCCGCTACGATTGCATGCTGGTGCACGGCCGCACCGACGACATGTTTCTGTGCGGTGGCAACAACGTTTATCCTGGTGAGATTCGCGACATGCTCCTTGAACTCCCCGGTGTTTCGGATGCGTATGTCTTTGGGGCTGCTGATCCAAGCTTAGGCATGTGCCCCATTGCCTTTGTGGAGCGCAACGATCACGGCCAAAGGGGAAGACCCCCAAGCAGGCGCTTTGCTCGGCAGGCACGCGAAAGCCTTGCGGGGAAACTTATGGGTACCAGCATCCCGAAGCACTTCTTTCCTCTGGATTCATTTCCTCGTACGAGCGCTGGTAAGGTTGACGGCGCGCTGTTGGAGCAGTGTTATCGGGAGCGTCTTGAACTTGTTCAGGTGGTGCTACATCGTGTGGTCGTTCCGCTGACGGAACCCTCGTTGATAGGGGGACATCTGCGTTCCGAGCGTGAGTCCCTGCTGGTGGAGGTTACCGACTATGCGGGCCGTACGGGGGTCGGCGAATGTGTGGCGTTTTCTTCGGACGTCAACGGGTTTGAAACCTTGGGTGATGCCGAGGAATACCTGGCGAATGTGCTGGCTCCCCATGTTATCGGCGAGGCGTTCCTACATCCTGGTGAGGTGACATCGTGCCTTATGGAGTGCGATGATGCCGTTCATCGTCAGCGTTCGTGCAGTGCGCTGGAACCGGCGTTTTGGGATCTGTACGGAAAGATTTCCAACTTGGCATTCTGGCAGCTCATTGGGGGGAGGGCTCCTGCTGCTAACGGGACGCAGTGCCGTGTTCGCGCAGGTGCTATTGTAGGATTATGCGATGTCCAGGAAACGGTCGAGCAGGTATGGCGCTGCGCGGAGGCCGGCTATAGCTGCGTTACGCTTGAGGTGCGCCCCGGGATGGCGTATCATCGCGTGCGGGCGGTGCGTCAGGTTTTTCCCGATTTGATGCTCACCTTGGACGCCAAGCAAAGCTTTAAGGAAAAGACCCTCGATGAGCTCCGTGCCTTGGATACCCTGGGCGTTTCTTGGATTGAAGAGCCCCTGTCCTTTTCGGGGGCAGCCACTGCCAGCGCGGAACAGCGGCTGCATGCATTGGCGCGCTTGCAGCAAACCTTGCAGACGCCGCTTTGTTTAGATGAGTCTATCGCCACGTTGCAGGAGGCCTATCAAGCTCTCAAATACCCCAATCTGCGCTACATGGTCGTGCGTATTGGCGAGTTCGGGGGTGTGCGTCCCACGCTTGATTTTATTCGCTACGCCCACGCGCGCGGTGTAAGCATTTGGATGGGAGGCATGTTTGATCTGGGTATTTCCCGCCGTATGCATGCAGCGTTTCAGACCCTTCCCTCGGTGGAGGACGTGGGCAATACGGGGTCGGTGTTGCGCCAGTTTGTGAGCGATGTGGTTGATCCTCCTCATACGGTGGAACGCGGCCTAGTGACACTGAACAAGTCCCAAACCCCGTATGGCCTGGGGTGTCGCATCGACAGCTCGCTTGCTGCAAAGTATTTGGTTCGGAGCATCTCCATCGAGTAAGGGGTACTGCATGCGTAAACGAAACCTTGCTCTGCTGGCAGGCTTTTCTCTGATGCTCGCCTTTCTTATGGGGTGTTCTGATGCGGTTTCTTCGACGTCTTCTTCCTCGTCGTCGACCCATGAGGTCTTGGAAGTTAACGATATTGCCTATGTGCAGCACGTTCGCGGGGGTTTCCCTGATCCTTTGGCGGGCAGTGAACAGCGTATCGATGAAAAGGGGATTGTTCACGGGGTGAGCGCGGAAGGCATTGCTTGGACACTCCGGGGTGCTGGGGTGGCAAGCGGCGATGGCACCCGCGTGACCTTGTGCGCGGTGGGTGATCAGATTGGTACCGATAACTCACATCCGATTGCACGTGCCTATGGGGCTCGAAGTGGCACGGCGTATGATTTCACGCCTTTTTATCAAGAGGTAGCGCCGGTAATTCAAGGTTTCGACCTGCGCTTTATAAATCAGGAAACCGCTTGCGGGGGTGGTACACCAACGGGGTATCCGGTGTTCAACGCTCCCGATGAGGCAATCGACGCTCTTCATCAGGTGGGTTTCAACCTCGTGAATTTTTGCTCTAATCACGTTTATGATCAGGGGATAGCGGGGGTGCTGCGGACGCACGAGCTGTTTGACCAGTATGCGGATGAGATGATGGTGGCGGGAAGCTACACCAGCCAGGAAGAGCGCGATACCGTGCACTTGATCGAGCGCAACGGCATGCGTTTTGCTTTCCTGGCATACACCTATGGCTGTAATTTTTATGGCAGCTTTGAGGGCTTTCCCAACGATTATATGCTTTGCGGCTTTGATAAAGAGGCGATAGAGCGTGAGGTTCGTCGGGCGCAAAAGCTGGCTGATGTGGTCATCGTGGCTATGCATTGGGGAAGTGAGTATAATTTTGAGCCTAACGATCAGCAGGGGGAATACGCGGAATTTCTAGCTGACCTCGATGTTGATTTAGTGCTCGGAAGCCATGCGCACATTATGCAAGCCACGAAATACGTAACAGGCCCATCAGGAAATACGGTGCCGGTGGTATTCGGGCTTTCCGATTTTGTGAGCGGTTGGACGTTGGCCGATACCCATCTGAGCGGTCTTTTTTCCTGTGAGTTTTCTTGGGGGCTGCACGGGGTGGAGGTATCCAATTTGAACTGGGCGCCCACTATTGAGTGGAGTGATGGTGGAGATGTGTACGTGCGCTTTTTGAAGGATATGACTCCCGATGAAGTGAACGTATCCACGCGTGTGATCGATGTGCCTAATGGTGATTACTACCAGCACTACCTTGATCTTATCGAGGCGTGCGGGATGGACATCCCCGTGTTGCTCTAAGGGCGCGTAAGCGGTGCAGGCCGGGATGGCTTTCGGAGTGAAACGCAAAGGAGCGCAGGCATACGATTCCAGGTGCGTAAGCGCTACGCGCTACGCGTTGAAATGGCTTTCGGGCACGATTCTCGGGCACCTGGTTCGGCTGAGCGGGGGAGCAGTCTTTACCGGAGTGGTCGGCTGGGCTTTGCTGGGAGCGTTTCGGTGTTCGGTGCCGGGTTTTCATCTGGGCAGCTATCGGGTGTTTCCTCGGCATTTACTGAATCTGGATAATGGAGTCGCTCGGGTTGTTCTCGATGCAATTATGGAGTAAATCAAGATAGCGTTTTGCCAGGTCGGATAATACTTTCTCATCGTGGGTTATATAGCCGACCCGCATGATGCACTCTTCAAGCAAAGGCAGCGCCACGATGTTTGAGGACATTTCGCTCGACACAACACCGGTTGAAAGGGTGTAGCCGTTGCCGAAGGTGAGCAGCGTGGTCAGGGTGCCGCGATCGCTGTAGGTGATGTTGCGGCGGTGGGGCATGAAACCGAAGGGTTCCTCTGAGTAATGAAAGGAGTTAGTGAGACCCTGCTCGAAGGAGTAGCGGGGGTAGTGCTCCAGGTCGCTTAACGACACGCTCGTGCGCTTGGCCAAAGGATGGTGGCTGCCTACGAACACGTGGGTGTGGGCTTCGAAAAGAGGGGTGAAACTCAGGTGCGCTTCGGTAAAGGTGCTGGTCAGAACGCGTTCATTGGATTGCGAGAGGTATAGGATGCCGATGTCGGCCTTGAAATTGCGCACGTCATCGATGATTTCTCCCGTGCGGGTTTCGCGGAGGGTGAAGTCGTAGGCATCGCCATCGTATTCGTTGGTCAGGTCCACAAAGGCCTGCACGCAAAAGGCATAATGTTGGGTGCTGATGGCCAGGCGTGTGCGTTTTTCCGTGCGGGTCGTGTAGCGGTTTTCCAGCAGCGCGGCCTGTTCGAGCACCTGGCGCACGTATCCGAGAAGCTCGGTGCCCTCGTTGGTAAGCTTCAGCCCGCGGTTTGATCGCAGGAAAATCTGGATACCCAGTTCTTCTTCGAGCTCCTTCACCGAGATAGACAGGGTGGATTGCGATACAAAAAGTTGCGCGGCGGCCGCGTTGAAGGAACCCTGCTGCGCTACAGCCATCAGATAGCGAAGTTGTTGGAGCGTCATGGTGGGCCTTTCGTCGATACCGATATCGCTTTGGTATTATATCGGGTAATCGCTTTTTGCGATGACTTGAAGAGAGATTCCGAGTTG
>CAYFWL010000031.1:8181-12908 GCA_964346845.1 uncultured Eggerthellaceae bacterium
GGGGGCGGGCGTTGAGGGGGAAATCACGTTAGTTTGCCTCTTTTTTGCGAAAATGACTAGACAAGTATTTTTATGCAAATAAACTGCATAATAGATATATAATATGCAATATTGAAGGGTTTTAAAGGGTGAAGATATTCATAGACGGGAGTTCGGGTACGACGGGCCTGCGCATTCATGAACGCTTGGCTTGTCGAAACGATGTGGAGGTGCTTTCGCTTCCTCCTGAGCTCCGCAAGGATCCTGCTGCACGTAAAGAGGCGTTGAATGCGGTCGATGTCGCTTTTCTCTGCTTGCCCGATGCGGCGGCAAGGGAGGTGTTGCGCCTGGTGGAAAACTCCCATACCGTGATCATCGACACCTCCACCGCGCATCGTGTAAACCCTGATTGGACCTATGGTTTTCCTGAAATCTGCCGTGACAGGCAGACCATCGCTCAATCGAAGCGCATTGCTAATCCAGGCTGTCATGCCAGCGGCTTTATTGCACTGGTGGCTCCCCTGGTGCAGCGGGGTCTTTTGGATTCGGACACCGAGCTGAGCTGTTTTTCGCTGACGGGCTATTCCGGTGGTGGTAAAACCCTGATTGCCCAGTACGAGGACCCTGCTGGTCGTGACGCCTTGCTCGAGGCGCCTCGTGTGTATGGTTTGGACCAGAGGCATAAGCATCTTCCTGAAATGACCAAGGTCTGCCACCTGTCTTCTGAGCCTATTTTTTGCCCGACGCTTGCCCCTTACTACGCGGGCATGGAGGTGTGTGTGCCGGTGTTTGCCTCGCAGCTTAAGGGGGGCAAACAGGCTGTTGAAGAGGTCTATTCCCAGTACTATGCCAAAGGCTTGGTGCGTTTTGTGCCCGATGAGCTGGCCGCTGAGGGCGGTTTTTTGTCGGCGGCGGCTTTCGAGGGCCGCGACGACATGCAGCTTACGGTATGCGGAAGTGAAGATCGTCTGCTTCTGGTGGCCCGCTTCGATAATCTGGGTAAAGGTGCTTCGGGTGCTGCCATCCAGAATATGAATCTGGTGCTGGGAGTCGATGAGGCATGTGGCCTGAATGTTTGAGGGCGTGTGAGATAATCGTTTGAGTGGGTATGAGCTTATCTTTTAGGGTGAAAGGAACACTATGAAATATATCGAAGGCGGCGTTTGCGCAGCTCGAGGCTTTAAAGCCAATGGCATTCGCTGTGGAATACGCACGGGGCAAACTAAGCGCGACCTGTCGCTTATCGTGAGTGAGGTGCGCTGTGCGGCGGCTGCCACCTACACCACCAACAAGGTGAAGGGCGCCCCGCTGGAAGTAAGCCGTGCTCACCTGTCCGATGGATATGCTCAGGCAATCATCTGCAATAGCGGCAATGCCAACACCTGCAATGCTGATGGTGTGGAGATTGCCGAAAAAACCAGCCAGCTTCTTGCCGAGGCCCTGGGTGTTTCCGCAGACGATGTCGTGGTTGGGTCGACGGGGATTATCGGGGAACCCTTACGTATCGAGCCTTTTGCAGAGGGCATCCCATCCTTGGTGGCAGGGTTGAGCGAGGATGGTTGCGATTATGCAGCGGAGGGCATTATGACCACCGACACGGTGGGAAAAAAGCTCGCTTTAGAGTTTGAACTCGGTGGTGTGACTTGCCGTATGGGTGGCATCGCTAAGGGAAGCGGCATGATCCATCCCAACATGGCTACGATGCTGAGCTTTATCACCACCGATGTGGCGATTGATCCCGCAGTTTTGCAAGCGGCTCTTTCCGCTGATGTTCAGGACAGCTTCAATATGATCAGCGTTGACGGCGATACATCCACAAACGACATGGTAGTGGTTTTAGCCAATGGCCTTGCAGGCAATGCCTCCGTGACGGCAACGGAAGGCACCGACTACGAGGCTTTTGTCCAGGTGTTGGCAACATTGACCCGCACGCTGGCGCGCCGTATGGCAGCTGATGGGGAAGGTGCTACCAAGCTCATCGAGTGCGTGGTGAGCGGTGCTCCTGAGAAGGCGTCGGCTCGTGCCGTTGCCAAGAGCGTTATCTGTTCCAGTTTGGTGAAGAGTGCGCTTTTTGGCGAGGATGCCAACTGGGGTCGCGTGCTCTGCGCTATCGGTTATGCACCGGCAGAGGTTGATGCGCATAAGGTTGATGTTTGTTTCAAGAGCGCTGGTGGCTGCGTGCTGCTCTGCCAAGGCGGTGCGGGCGTTCCCTTTTCCGAGGAAGAGGCGAAAGAGGTACTGGCGCAAAACGAAGTTCAGATTCTGGTCGATTTGCACGATGGGGACGAAAGCGCTACGGCTTGGGGCTGTGATTTGACCTATGAGTATGTGAAGATTAACGGAGACTATCGAACCTAGTCGGCGATGGGGCTGTCTAAGAGCCCTTAAAGCCCCAGCCCCAAGGGCCTTGCGTATGGCGAACCAGTCGCTTACTCGACGTTCGAGGATTTCTACGGGCTTTATGACTGACTCGAATCGTCTTCTTGCAAATGCATCGAAGGATGAAGGAACTCATGCAAAACCATTTCTCTAACGAACAGCGTGCTGAGGTTTTAGCTCAGGCTCTGCCCTATATCCGCTTTCATTCGGGGCAGATTATCGTAGTCAAATATGGTGGCAACGCTATGATCGACGAAACGCTTAAACAGCAGGTCATGGAGGATATCGTGCTTCTTTGGCTTGTTGGGGTGAGGGTCGTTTTGGTCCACGGTGGTGGCCCTGAAATCAGTGCGCTTACCAAAAAGCTGGGCAAACAGGTTGAATTCATCGATGGTCAACGGGTCACCGACGAAGAGATGGTTGACATTGTTCAAATGGTCTTGGCGGGCAAGATCAACAAGACCCTGGTGAGCATGCTCGGTCAGCGCGGCGGTGATGCAGTGGGTCTCTCGGGTCTGGACAGTCGTCTGATTCAGGCGGTGCAGCGCGACCCTGATCTGGGGTACGTGGGCGATGTGACCGATGTGAACATAAAGCCTATCTTGGACTTGTTGGATGGCGGCTATATTCCGGTCATCTCCACGCTGGGAAGCGGTGCTCAGGGCGAAACGCTCAATATCAACAGTGATATTGCGGCGGCGGCTATCGCGGGGGCCCTGAAAGCTCAACGCCTTATCATGATGACCGACATTGCGGGTGTTTTACGCAATAAGGGTGATTTATCGAGCCTGGTGGGAGAGATGACGGTGGCCGAAGCGGCCCGATTGAAGGAGGAACGCGTCATCTCGGGCGGCATGATTCCCAAAGTGGAGTGCTGCGTGGAGGCCATCAAGCGCGGCGTGGAGAAGGTTGTCATCATGGATGGACGTGTTCCCCATGCCATTTTGATGGAGTTGATGACCGACGAAGGTGCGGGCACAATGGTCACCGCATGATGTTAGATGAGCTTCGCTATCCCATCTCAAGAAAGAAGGATCCTCGTGAATATTACCGATCTTGATACTTCCTATGTGGCGGGCACCTATAAGCGTTTTCCCCTTGAGCTGGTGCGTGGCGAGGGGTGTCGTGCGTACGATGCAGCGGGTAAGAGCTATATCGATATGGGGTCAGGCATTGGCGTCAATGCTTTCGGCTACGCTGATCGGGAGTGGCAGCAAGCGGTTGCCAATCAGCTGAGCGCCCTGCAGCATACCTCCAACCTGTATTACACCCAGCCCTGCGCTCAGCTGGCAGAAGCGCTCTGTCAGCGCACGGGTATGAAAAAGGTCTTCTTTAGCAATTCGGGTGCTGAAGCGAATGAGTGCGCTATCAAGCTGGCTCGCAAGTGGGCGGCTGACGCGAAGGGTGCGGAATACTTCACGATTGTGACGCTGGAAAACGGCTTTCACGGGCGCACCTTGACCACGCTTTCGGCCACGGGCCAAGATCACTTCCATCAGTTGTTTCAGCCGCTCACTCCGGGTTTTGTGCATGTTCCTGCCAACGATGCGGAGGCGCTGCGCGCCTGTCTTGAGGCAAACAACGTGGCCGGCGTGCTTATCGAGTGCGTTCAAGGTGAAGGCGGAGTGTTGCCCCTTGAAGCCGAGTATGTTCGTGCGGTTGAGACGCTCTGCCGTGAGTTCGACTGCCTGTTTATGGTGGATGAGGTGCAGACGGGGAATGGACGCACGGGCGAGCTCTATGCCTACATGCATTTTGATGTGCATCCTGATGTGGTTTCAACGGCTAAGGGTTTAGGCGGTGGATTGCCCATCGGTGCTTGCATCATTGGCCCGCGCGCTGAACATACCTTGGGATTTGGTGATCATGGCTCTACTTTTGGCGGCAATCCCGTATGCTGCGCCGGTGCGTTGAGCATTCTCTCCCGCATTGATGACGAGCTGTTAGCCCAAGTGCGCGAAAAAGCCGCCTATCTGCGTGCTCGTCTCGAAGGTGCCGAGGGCATCGAAAGCGTTTCCGGCTTAGGGCTGATGCTGGGGCTTAAAACCACGCGTCCCGCAAGTGAAGTGGTCGCTGAATGCATGAAGGCAGGCGTTATGTGCCTGATGGCCAAGGATAAGGTGCGGCTGCTGCCGCCTTTGAATATCCCCAACGAAGACCTCACCGAAGCCATCGATGTCATCCTGCGCGTTGCAAAAACCCCCGGTTTGTGACAAGGGGACAGGTAATTTGTCACAAAATTGGCAAGCGATGAGTTGGGCAAGCGATGAGCCGAGCAAGCGATGAGTTGGGCAAAAGGATAAGCCGAGCTGCTCGCTTTGATGGTGGTGTGTGAAGGGACTCTCTGTGGTCTTTGGTCCGGTGGGGCT
>CAYFWL010000031.1:13008-17118 GCA_964346845.1 uncultured Eggerthellaceae bacterium
CGCTTTGATGGTGGTGTGTGAAGGGACTCTCTGTGGTCTTTGGTCCGGTGGGGCTTGACGAGTCGACGAGCTGAAGTGCTGAAGGGCTGAAGGGCTGCGGAACATCCTTTGACGGAAGGAGTCTCTGGAGCTTCCGGTCCGGTGGGGCTTGACGAACTATCTTTCTGAGAGAAATCCTTGGTTTTCACGAAAAAGGGACTGTTTCTGCCAAAAAGCCGATCTGGCAGAAATCCGAGCACCCTATCTTGGTGAAGTCAGGGCAAAAAAGAGTGAGTTGTCAGGGGAAACAGAGGTTTTTGCGAAGTATTTCCCCTGACAACTCACTCTTTTCTGGCAGAGTCTCCGTTTTTCCATGCGTTTTACCCTGACAACTCCAGTTTTTTTGACAGTTTGGTCTTGCTGGAAGGAATCGAACCTTCTGTCGAATCGGCTTTTTGGCAATTTTTCTCTGAAAATCGTGATAATCCATTATAGTAGCAGGCGCAAGCGATAACGGACACGGATAATCAGCCGAATTAAAAAGCCCCTGATGTGCCTTCTTTCTCGGTAGGTGTTTTGTCCGCTCTGCTTGCCCTGGTTCGGCTTGTCGTTTTTTGGCCCTTGGGACTCTTTAAGAAAGCAGCGAGGTAATGTTCTACTAGAGCTGTTTGCATGAGATTCAAGCCGTAACGATGCGACCCAGAATTAATCAGGGTTTATCAATGATGTGCTGATGACATCCTGCATTTCGGTCAGGTTTTTCCAATAGCGCACGGGCATGTGCTGGCGCCGCAGCTCGGGGTTGTAGCGCGCATCGATGGAGAGGGTCCGGTAGAATAGGCGCCAGGCATTCTGCATCAAATCCTCTTCGGCTGCATAGACAGGTGTGGGAAAGATGCTTGTGTTCACGAGATACCACGAGCGTCCCTCGTAGACGCCGGCAAGGTGGTGGGTTTCATCGTACAGGGCGAAGGCCTGGTCGTTGAAGCGCGCTGCGAACCAGTCCATAACCAAGGGAACCACGCTATCGCGGGGATTGCAGACCGCAAGCCAGCCACCGTTTTCCAAATGGGAGAAGCGTACGAATTGGCGCATGCGTTCGCATTCGTTATTCACTGCGCGTACGAGGCGAAAAAGCTCGCCGACGATGGGGTCGGAGAGCTGATTCAGCAGGTAACCGCGCTCTCTCATGAGTTTTTGCACGAAGTGAAAGATGATGGTTCCTGTATTGGGATCGCTTGATACCGATGCCGTGCGCACCGCCCTGAAGCTGCTCGCCCCACCTGCCCTCATGATGCCGTGCGCAACGCGATCGGCCCACTGATTATTGGTGGGAATGAAGCGTTCCTCTTGCCCCAGGCGAAGCTGGAGGGTGTCCTGGGGTGCAATGTCTCGGGGGTTTTCGTGATGGGCGTAGGCGGCGAACAAAGCGCTCAAAAGGCCTTCGAGGCTTCCATCGTAGCTGTAGGCGAGCTCCAAGGCGGCTTCTTCGATCCTTCCCTTCATGCGAAAGCTCGCTCTGATGTATGCCGAGGGATGAGCAGCGGTGCGCAAGCCCCTTCTGTCTCATTTTCAAAAAGACTCATTTGACCAGGGAGAACCTTGTCGGCGCGGCGACCGTGGCGTCCGCCTTGGATAGGGGCGGCCAGTACGGCGTGAAGCCCCTCGCGGGAAAAATCGACGCCCGTGCCAGCGTAGGAGCCCTTGCAGGTGATGAAAAACCGCGCGCGTTTATAGGCTATCCCCAGCTTTCGCAGCTCGTTTTCGCTCAAAGCATGGGTGCGGCGCGCCTTGATGATCAGGTGCGCGCCCCGCACGCCGATGCCAGGAACGCGGAGGAGCTCCTCCAAAGAGGCCTTGTTTACCTCCACGGGAAAGAATTCCAGATGGTTCAGCGCCCAGTTAGCCTTGGGGTCAACATCGATTTCAAGGAAGGGATGAGCCTCGTCGATAATCTCTGTCACGTCGAACTGGTAGAAGCGCAGGAGCCAATCCGCCTGGTAGAGGCGGTGTTCACGATTCAGCTGAACAGCATCATTTTGAGGTAGGCGCACATCATCGTTGACGGGGAGGTATGCGCTGAAAAATACCCGCTTCAGCTTCATCTGCTGGTAGAGCGCCGCAGAGAGGGTCAGGATTTGAAAATCGCTTTCGGGGGTGGCACCGATAATCATCTGGGTGCTTTGACCTGCCGGGGCGAAAGCTCGACGGCTTCTCTGGGGTGAGCGCTGCGCCAGGTAGACGGTACTACGTCGCGCGAGGGAGCGGCACTCAGCGTCTTCGCTTACAGAATCACGTATTTGTCGCATAGGGGACAAGATAGCGTGCTTGTTCTTTTGGGGACACAGCAGTTGCAGGCTTTTTTGGCTGGGTAACTCCATGTTGACACTCATGCGATCGGCAAGACGTCCTAAGCAGTCGATAAGCTCAGGAGAAGCGCCGGGCACACCTTTTGCGTGGATGTAGCCGTTGAAGTGGTATTCATCGCGCAGGATCTGCAGTGTTTGAATCATAAGTTCGGTGGTGTAATCAGCGTTTTTGACGACGCCGGAACTCAAAAATAAACCCTCGATATAGTTGCGGCGGTAAAAGGAGATAGTCAGGTCGGCTAATTCTTGGGGAGTGAAGATTGCGCGGGCGACTTCATTGGAGCTGCGGCTGGCGCAATAAGCGCAGTCATAGACGCATATGTTGGTCATGAGCACTTTGAGCAGGGAAATGCAACGGCCATCAGCGGTGAAACTGTGGCAGCAGCCAGCGGCTAGAGCATTACCGAGCCGCCCTACCTTTTCGCCGCGGTTTACGCCCGACGACGTGCAGGCTACATCGTATTTGGCGGCATCGGCCAATATTTCTAGTTTCTTCAGGATATCCATTTCCGTCTTCTTGCCCGCATAAGATCTCAAAGGACGTAAGCCCTATCTGCGCTTATCGTCTACACTATCGCAAAATAGGAACTTATGTTCGATTCTAGGTGATCTCACTATAACCAAACAAATGTTCGCTGTCAAGGAAAGAAACGGAAAGAAACGATTAAGTAAGGGAATGGGTGGTGGAGTGCGCTCTATCGGGAGCACGCTGGACAAAACTACGTCGGGGCAGTACGATTCTTCATCCGTGGAGAGCATGATGCCCCCGTGCGTGCTTGCAAATTCCTCCCCAAGGTACGTACGTATAGGGCTGTGGTTGACTTTGCCCTTTTGCCCTCTTGCGCGTGTGCGTAAGCTTCCCGGGCAAGCGGGGGCTTTGTTGCCGACCACCTTGCACGTCCCTGCGAGTTTTTTAGGGCACGCGGAAGGGTTACAGCTGAATTGAATTCAATTCAGCTCAGACTGGCTACTTCCGAATACGCACTTGTGGGCTTTCTGCCTTGCCTGCTCGGTGGGCGGGCGTTCGGGGAACACCCTTGCGCATGCATGCTCGTGGTCTTCCCCTCAGGGAAAGACGAGGAAAGTGCGGGCGGGCTATCATACGGGAATATGCCTTTTGAGAGGAGCGATTTATGACGTTGACCTGCGATTTGTCCTCGGCCTTATGTCCTGGCTGTCACTTCAGGTGCAAGCTCGCACGCTATCAGTGTGGTCGCGGCAAGCGGTTGTATGACATTGTTGCGGCGGGCGGCGAACTTCCCTCGCGTCAAGGGCCTACAAGAATTTTGAGCTCCGATGCGTCCACTGACGCCGCCGCTGGTGCTGCGCTCCTGAACAGTCGCGTTCTTCATGGGCTTAGCGGCGTGGTAAAGCTCGTGCAAGGCCTCCACGATTCATCGGATGACCGAAATCCCGTGCTCCTGTTGGCGCGATCGGAATCGTTTATGTGTCTGCCGCTGTTGGCTCGGCGCATGCAGGTGAAGGTGAGCGAGATTGATGCCGCCCTTGATCAGGCGGTTCAAGCGGGTTTGATTGCTGTTGAGCTTGATGAGCGGGTCGGTAATATCGCATGTCTTACCGCAGCGGGCGCTGTTGAAGCTGCGCAGCTGAAGGCGCAACGCGATGCCCGCAACGAAGCATTTCTTTCTGCGCTTTCGGCCGATGAGAAGGAGACCCTTGTCTTCCTGCTGCGTAAGCTTCGGGGAAAGCAGTAGAGTTTGAGACGGGTGCAGCTGTCGTGTCTGATTGTGGCGTGCCGCGG
>CAYFWL010000031.1:17164-17690 GCA_964346845.1 uncultured Eggerthellaceae bacterium
CGCAAGCCCGCGCAATGGAGAGCGCCGTGTCACCACGACAGGCTGCGATGGGAGCCCATCTCTTTATGTGAAGGTTCGGCACCCAGCGCTCAAGCGCCGGTTTCTCAGCATCCCCGCTGTCGATGTCTCGGAGCACCTCGCACCCTGGTACTCCGCCTGCTCTAGCACCGATACCTGGCAGCCGGTACTCCAGCATCCCGGCGTCCGCTTTGGGCACCCCAACATCCCCTGGGATACCCAGCATCCCGGCACCCGCCTGGCTGCGAACCGTCACAGCGCGTCCTATGTCCCAGCCCGGAAAGCCCTAAGGCGCAAGGGCGCCAGCGCGGCATCGCGCCTTAGGGCATCGCGCCTTGGGACATCGCCAGTTGGCGCCCTGCTGCGCGTTGGGGCACTGCTACGCGCAGAGGCGTCTCGCCTTGGGGCGTCACACGTTGCGATATCGCGCTTCGGGCATCACGCGCAGCGGCATCGCGTCGCGCGCCGCAACACGGCTGGGGCAGGGGTATCACGCGTCGCATCGCAC
>CAYFWL010000032.1:0-16371 GCA_964346845.1 uncultured Eggerthellaceae bacterium
CTTGTTCTCTTGTCAGGCTGACATTGCAGCAATAGTGAAGCAGGAGCGCGGCAATACGGAGGCCATCGCGCGCCGTGAGCGCTACGCCTGTGCTTCTGATGCCCTAGAGAGCCTGTGCAATCATGCAGGCGTGTCCTTCGAGAGCGGTCGCATATTTACCGCTCATACGCAGGATGATCGTGTCGAGGCCTTCTATATGCGCTCCATCGTGGGCACGGGTCCCGGAGGCTTTCGCTCCATGAGCTACCGGACCGGCTCTTTGTGCCGTCCGCTTCTGGACCAAAACCGTCAGGGCTTGCGGGACTATCTCATGGCGCGCTGTGATAGCGGCCAACCTCTTTATCAGGATGACCGGGGAAATCTTTGGCGCGAAGACGCCTCTAACGAATGCGAGGACTACTTCCGTAATTTTGTCCGCAAAGAAATAGTGCCGCGTGCTTTGGAGAAGAATCCGCAGCTGCTTGTTACCTTGTGTCGGACGATGAATCTTATTGCTGATGAAGACGACTATTTGAGTCAGTGCGCTGATAAGCTGTATGCGACCCATGTTTCATGGATGTCGGTGCTGCCGGGGCGTCCGCCGGAATACGATGCGGGCTGCATCCTTTCCCCCTCGTTGGGTCATGAAGCTACAGTTTTGCAACGACGCGTGATTCAGCAGGTGTTGCGGGATATATTGGGTTACGATGCGCGGGTAGAGATGTTGTCTATCGAGGCGGTTCGTCAGGCATACAACCAAGGGAAGCCGGTCAGCGGATACGTCACTAATATTCAAGGCAATCTGGCGGTCAGCGCCAATAAGCGTGGCGTGCTTATTGAGCCGATGAGTTCGTTTCGGGCCCGTCGCAAAAAAGAGTGATACGAACGATAAAGGAGAAGAAGCGTTCACCATGGAAATCTTAAAAGCAATCGAAAGCGTTGGTTTTGACTGTGCGGGCTCTTGTGGTACTGAAGAGCTGGAGGTTCGCGAAGAGGTACGCGACATGTGCGCATCGGGTCGCTGCCAGATATATGGTCACTCGTGGGCTTGTCCCCCCAATTGCGGCGATCTTGATTACTTTGATGCCTTCATTCATGAGAAGAGGACCTGCTACGTGGTGCAAACCGTGGGTCAGATGGAAGATGACTTCGACATCGAGTCCATGATGGATGCCGAACAGCTTCACAAGGAACGCGTGCTTGAGCTGCACGAGCTGCTGAGCACGGTGGCTCCCGAGGCCCGCGTGCTTTCTTCGGGCACCTGCACGCTATGCAAGCCCTGCTCTTTT
This sequence comes from uncultured Eggerthellaceae bacterium, assembly GCA_964346845.1. Lineage (GTDB taxonomy): Bacteria > Actinomycetota > Coriobacteriia > Coriobacteriales > Eggerthellaceae > CAKUOV01. The sequence continues at coordinate 1,269 of CAYFWL010000032.1, forward strand.
CCCGATGAACCTTGTCGCTTCCCTGATCGTGCCATGGTGTCCATGGAGGCTGCCGGTCTGGTGGTCAGTGACGTATGCACTAAGGCAGGCATTCCCTACAATCACGGTAAGCTGACCATTGCCTATTCCAGCTGTGTGCTGGCTTAAGGGGCATTGTGGTGGAACAGCCCGAAGCGATTGCCTTCGACATTATTTTAGCGAGTGGAAGTCCGCGCCGACGTCAGCTTTTGGAAGAGGCCGGTGTTGTCTTTACCGTGCGCGTGACCGAGGTTGATGAAACCCTGGAGCCCGACGATTTATCCCAGCCTCGGGAGGCCTGCCGCAAGCTGGCGGAACGCAAGGCCAAAGCGGTGGTTCAGGATGTACTGAGCGACCCCAACTACACGGGGTCCTTCATCGTGCTGGGTTCCGATACCATGGTGGTATGCGGCGGCGAAATCTTCGGCAAACCCCAAGACGAGGCCGATGCTCATCGTATGCTTACTCGTTTGTCGGGCTGTTCTCATGAGGTGATGACTGCGGTCTCCCTGTGGATGGTTGCAGCCCCGATGGAAGGGGAGATGTCTCTAGGGTTTCGGTCGTTTGTGGATACCAGCACAGTGACCTTCAAAGACTTAACCAGCCAGGATATTGCGGATTATCTGGCAGTAGGGGAATCGTGGGATAAGGCAGGCGCCTATGCCATCCAAGGCGAAGGAGCACGTTTGGTTTCTGGGGTGCAGGGCAGCATGGATACGGTGATAGGCATGCCGGTAGAACGTCTCATGCGCGAATATGGTGACCTTTTACGGGAATCCGGTGCATAATTGCGCAGAAAAGCAGGCTGTAAGCGTGTTTTGTGCGGTAATTCTTCGCGGCTTGCAGGCACGTGAGTGAGGTTGCGTGGGGAGTGTCGAGAGACGGGGCGTGCATAAGTGCTCTTCGGGCAGCTCCTCTTATGCGGCGGGGATGGCCGGAATAGCAACGATGAAACAGGCGCCGCCGCCAGAGAGGTTCACGGCCTCCACGGTGCCATCGTGAGCCTCGACGATGGACTTCACGATGGCCAGTCCCAGGCCGGTGCCACCTGTGCCGCGTTGGCGTGACGAATCGGTGCGGTAGAAGCGGTCGAACAGCAGCTTGGGGTTGATGTCGCCAAAACCGCAGCCGTCGTCTTTCACGGAAACAACGCAGTTGTCCTTCAGGCCGCAGAGTTCCACGGTAATATGCCCGCCGGGTTGGATAAAACGGCTGGCGTTTTCCACCAAATTCTGAATAACTTGCTTCATCTGGTCCACATTGCCCAGGATGTCGGGCGCTTCTCCCACGATTGACGTGTTGGCTTGGCGTTCCAGCAATATGGGGTAGAGGTTGTTCATGACTTCTTCCACCACCATCTTCATGTTCACACGACCCATCTTTTCAGCTGGGGTGTTTGAACCTTGAATTTTCTCTAGGGTGAGCAGGTCCTTTGTGAGATTGCTCAGTCGCTGAGACTCGCGCACAATGGTGTCGCAGAAGCGTTTGTGCATTTCAGGGGGTAAATCGGGGTCTTGCAGCATTTCGGCGTTGCCGCGAATAGCCGTGAGAGGGGTGCGCAGTTCATGGGCGACATCGCTGATGAACTCGCTCTGACGCTTTTCGCGTACGGTCAACTCCTTTTGCCGCGCATTAGCATACTGGGCCAACTCTTCAAGGCAATCGGCTAACTCATCGACTTCTGTTAGGCGACCCCTGCTGGAGAACGTAAAGGGGGATCCCTCTTTACGGGTACGCACCTTTTCCGAAAGCTCGCGGAGGGGCTCGGTGAGGAAGTGGCCGATGACATAGCTCAGCACAAAGACGCTCGCACCAATAGGAATCAAGCATTCTACCAGGGGTGTTATGATGGGCGTACCGTATAAGAAGTGCACTAAAAAGACCACCAGGCCTGTGGCAAAGAGCGCCAGCAAGGTGGACAAAAGAGCGAAGTAGAAACGCAAGTTGTTCATGGGAAGGAACTCTCTCTCGAGTGACGGGAAAGGGATGGCTTGTTGTGACAGGGGGACGGGGTTTGTTGTGACAGGGGGACAGGTAATTTGTCACAACAAACCCCAAGTCTGGTGGGGCTTACTGCTTGAAGCGATAGCCGTAGCCACGTACCGTTTCCACCAAGCCAGGGTCGTAACCGGCGGCCTCAATCTTGTCGCGTAAGCGCTTGATGTGGGTGTCCACGGTTTTGGTTTCCGTCAGATATTCCCATCCCCACGCGTCGCGCAGCAAATCCTCACGGGAAACCACCTTGCCAGCACTTTTCATCAGGGCAGACAGCAATTCAAATTCACGGGGGGTCAGCTCGATGGGACCTTTGTCGCCGGTGGCGGTGTGGGCATCTTCATCCAGGGAGATTCCGCTGGCCACAATGACGCTGCCCGAACGGCCACCGTCGGTGGTGGAGGCACGGCGCAGCAGGGCACGTACCCGGGCGATGAATTCCCGCACGCCGAAGGGCTTGGCCAGATAATCGTCGCCGCCAATCTCGAGGCCGACCACCTTATCTAGCTCGGTATCGCGCGCCGACAGAAACAGCACCGGAGAAGAAGAGAGGCTGCGAATACGGCGGCACAGCTCATAGCCGTCAATGCCCGGAAGCATGATGTCCAAAACGAACAGGTCGTAAGCGTTTTGGCGAGCCATAAGCAAGGCCTGCTCGCCGTTGTCTACCACATCGGCCGCGTAGCCTTCTTTGCGGAGGGCGTACCCCACGAACTCTGTGATGGAAGCTTCATCATCAACCACCAAAATACGTGTCTGCTTGTCGCTCATGATGCCTCGTTTCTCGCGCGTCGCTTCTGCTGGACTTCTGCGCGTTTATAATAACTGAATAGCACTATAGCTAGTTTACCAGCAGGTATAAGGGGTTGTCACAATTATGTTACTTACGGTTGATGTGGGAAACACGCATACGGTTATCGGAGGCTACGAGGGCGATCAGCTGCAGTTCATGTGGCGCATGGGTACCAACAAAAGGCGGACGGAAGACGAGATTCGTGCAACGTTAAGCTCTATGTTTTTCGCCCAGAACCTCAATCATTCCCAGGTGACGGGCTTAGCTCTTGCATCGGTGGTCCCCCAACTTTCCATGGCGTGGAAACGGGTGGCGCGCGATCTGTTTGGCACCGAGGCTTTCATCTGCGACATTGAAAGTACAAAAGGGCTTTTCAAAGCCGATTATCCTAACCCAGGGGAAATTGGCTCCGACCGCATAGCCGATGCGCTTGCCGCGATCCATCGCTATGGCGCACCGGTGGTCGTGGTTGATTTTGGTACGGCCACCAACATCGAGGTGATCAACAACGAGGGCTTGTTTGTGGGCGGCATTATCGCTCCGGGCGTGTCTACATCGGCGCAGGCTCTTTTCTCTCTTGCAGCAAAGCTTTCGGCAACGGAGCTGCTCGATCCCGGTGCGGCTATTGGCGCCAGCACCGAAACCGCCATTCAGTCGGGTATCGTCTATGGCGAAGCCGACCGCGTGGATGGTCTCATCACACGTATTTTTGCCCAATTGGGTTATGAAGCGCCCGTGGTTGCCACCGGCGGTTTGGCTTCCGTTATCACGTCTTGCAGCAAAACTATTACCGCTACCAGCCCAGAATTGACCTTGGAAGGACTTCGACTGGCTTTTGAATGGGACAGGGAAAAGCGACACGTATAATAGTCCCCGCGCAAGCAAGAAAAGCGCGGGCCAAGCACGGCGGCTCAAGGTATGCACGATCGGAAAATGAGGGAGGCAATTTTGCTTAGCGACATTGAAATCGCCCAAGCAGCAGTACCGGAACTTATTACGAGCATTGCTGAGAAGATGGGCATCGACGACAAGTACTTGGAAGCGTATGGCAAGTATAAGGCCAAAGTTGACTACAACTTGCTCCGCGAAAAGGAACACACCCCGGGAAAGCTGGTCTTGGTAAGCGCTATTACACCAACACCGGCAGGCGAAGGAAAAACAACCACGACGGTCGGTCTTTCCGATGCTCTTTCTCGACGGGGCAAAAAGACGGTTGTTGCGCTGCGTGAGCCGTCTTTGGGTCCCGTTTTTGGTATCAAGGGCGGTGCCGCTGGTGGCGGATACGCTCAGGTTGTTCCTATGGAAGAAATCAACCTGCATTTCACCGGCGACTTCCATGCTATCGGTGCGGCGAACAATCTGCTGGCTGCCATGCTGGATGCCCATATCCATTTTGGCAACAAGTTGGGTATTGATCCCCGAAAGATCACCTGGAAGCGCGCAGTTGATATGAATGACCGCCAGCTTCGTAATATCGTTATTGGACTGGGCGGCAAATCCAACGGCTATGTCCGTGAGGACGGTTTCGATATTACCGTTGCGTCTGAGGTCATGGCTATTTTCTGCTTGGCGACCTCCGTTTCCGACCTTAAGGAACGTCTTGGTCGGATTGTGGTGGGCTACACCTATGACGATAAACCGGTGACAGCCCATGACCTGCAGGCAGAAGGCGCCATGGCGGCACTGCTGAAGGATGCCCTGAAGCCCAACCTGGTGCAAACCTTAGAGGGCACGCCAGCGTTCGTGCATGGTGGCCCCTTCGCCAATATCGCGCACGGTTGCAACTCTATCATGGCCACCCGCATGGCTTTAGCTTTAGGTGACTATGCGGTAACCGAGGCCGGCTTCGGCGCTGATCTGGGTGCACAGAAGTTCTTGGACATCAAGAGCCGTTTGTGCGGTTTGAAGCCCGATGCTGTTGTTCTGGTGGCAACGGTTCGCGCCCTAAAGAATCACGGCGGCGTTGCGGTGGCCGATTTGAACAAGGAAAACCTGGAAGCCCTGGAAGCAGGTCTGCCCAATTTGCTGCAGCACGTGGAAAACATCACCCAGGTATTTAAGCTGCCGTGCGTGGTGGCCATCAACGCGTTCCCCACTGACACTAAGGCAGAGCTTGACCTGGTTGAGGCTAAATGCAAGGAACTGGGTGTGAAAGTTGCCCTTTCTGAAGTGTGGGCAAAGGGCGGCGAGGGCGGTCTTGATCTGGCCGATGAAGTGATTCGCCTGTGTGAGGAACCCAACGACTTCCAGTTCTCTTATCCCGACGACATGAGCTTGTCCGAGAAAATTGAAACGATTGCCAAGCGTATTTACCGTGCCGATGGTGTCAATTTCCATGCGAAAGCGCAGCGTGAGCTGGAGTCGCTAGAGCGCCTGGGCTTTGGCAAGATGCCGGTTTGCATCGCAAAGACCCAGTACAGCTTCACGGATGATGCGAGCAAGAAGGGCGCACCGCGTAATTTTGAGATTTCGGTGCGCGATGTGAAGGTAAGCGCTGGTGCGGGCTTCGTCGTTGCGCTGACCGGTGAAATCATGACCATGCCTGGTTTGGGCAAGGCTCCTTCTGCCATGAAGATCGACGTGGACGAATCGGGTAAAATTTCCGGTCTGTTCTAGTTCGGGTCACCTAAAAACGCTGGGTGCGCTGCATGGCGCGCTCGAAAAAGACAAGCGAAGATTATCCTTGCTGGGCTCGCTGGAATGCTGAGCCCAGCAAAGGGTGCCCTCAGGAGGTAGCTATGGTTGAAACCCTGTTTCTCGATGATCTTGCCAGCAAGGCTCCCACACCGGGCGGTGGTGGTGCTTCTGCCTATGCGGGTGCGCTGGCGTGTGCGCTTTCGTCTATGGTGGGCAACCTGACGGTGGGTAAGAAGACCTATGCTGCCGTTGAAGACGAGGTCCAGGCGCGCTTGATAACTCTGGAAGATATGCGTGCTCGTCTTGTGGCGCTGATCGATGCCGATGCTGAGGCGTTCACGCCCCTATCGGATGCCTACCGCATGCCTTCCGAGACCGATGAGCAGAAGGCCGCCAAGGGGGCTGCTTTGCAGGCTGCCCTCACGGATGCCTGTTCGGTTCCCCTGCAGATTATGGAGGTGTGTGCCGCAGTAATCGACCAGGCTGATTATTTAGCTCATAACGGTTCTAAGCTGGCCGTTTCCGATGCGGGCGCCTCTGCCATTTTAGCTCGCGCCGCTGTGTGCGCCGCCAGTTTGAATGTGTATATCAACACATCATCTATGGCCGACAAGGGTCAGGCGTCCGCTTTTGAAGAGAAGGCTGATGCGCTTGTTGCCGCCGCCAACGAAAAAAGCCAGGTGGTGGTCGATTACGTAATGGCGGCTATTCGCAAATAGATGATACAGGATCAGCAGCAAGGAGCAAAAAAAGAAAGCAGGAATATCATGGCCCAGTTGTTGACAGGGAAAGAAGCAGCTGCTTCCTTAAAGGAAAAGATAGCCGCTCGTGCACAGGATTTGACTGCAGCGGGAAGAGTTCCCACGCTGGCTATTCTGCGCGTGGGCGAGCGTTCTGACGATTTGTCGTATGAGCGTGCTGCCATGAAAAGTGCTGAGTCCCTCGGTATCGCGGTGCGCTCGTTTGTTTTGCCCCCCGATGCGACGCAAGATGCTATTGCCGCCGCAATCGATGAGATTAACGCTGACAGCACCATCCACGGTTGCTTGATGTTTCGTCCTCTGCCCAAGGGTATCGACGAAACGGCACTATGCAATCGCCTGGATGCCAAAAAGGACGTGGATGGCATCGGCCTTTTGTCCCTTGGCGGTGTGTTTGCCGGCACTTCCACGGGTTTTCCTCCCTGCACTGCGCAGGCATGTCTTGCCATGTGCGACCACTATCAGGTGCCTCTTCAGGGCAAGCATGTGGTGGTTATTGGCCGCAGCTTGGTTATCGGCAAGCCGGTTGCCCTGCTGTTCTTGGAGCGCAACGCAACGGTGACCATCTGCCATTCACGCACGGAAAATCTGGCAGAAATCACCCGTACTGCCGATGTGGTGGTGTGCGCTACGGGGCGTGCCAAGGCGTACGGCCCTGAATTTTTCACAGCGGGTCAGACAGTGTTGGACGTGGGTGCCAATATGGACGAAGACGGTTCGATGTGCGGTGATGTTGATTTCGCCGCTGTCGAACCCGTGGTTGCCGCTATTACGCCTGTGCCCCGTGGCGTGGGAACGGTGACCACCACGCTTCTGATGCAGCACGTGGTACAAGCGGCAGAGCAGGCGTAAGGTCTTTCAGGGGGTGGGGTGCGCTTTCGGCACTCCCCCCTGCTTCATTTTCTGGAGGCCTGCATTCGCAGGCTTCCCTGGTTCTAGGCTCGTGAGCGTGATAGGTATTCGCCATGGGGGCGAAAGTCTTTGCCGCGTGCTGCACCGAAGAGACCTGAATTTCCCCTTTCAAAGAAGGCGTGAGGGCTTCGAGGGGCCGTAAGGTGGCGTTGTGGCGCTTCACTGCGGGTTTTCCCGTGCATCATGAGGAGCGCAGAAGAAAAATCATGGAAAACTGCCAAAGATACAGCGTCCCCAGGGGAGGCGCTGCTTTCGCGCGGTATTATCGCTGTATGCCCATCACACGGAGCGCGAAACCGTGGAACACGGAGCGTGAAGATAGGATGATTGGATTATGGCAAACGGTCTGACATATAAACGTACAACTACCACGCCGATGGCTACCAAACAGTTGGCTGCGACGCTGGCGGCGCACCTGCGCCCCGATGACGTTGTGGTTCTTATTGGCGATTTAGGTGCGGGGAAGACTCAATTCGTGCAAGGTGTGGCCGATGGTCTGGGAATAGAAGCCCCGATTACCAGCCCTACCTTCAACATCCAGATCAGCTACGGCGGTGGACGCCTTCTTCTGCACCATTTCGATTTGTACCGCCTTGAGCGGGAAGAAGACTTGGATGATATCGGCTTTTTCGACACCATCGAGTCGGGTGGCGTTTCGTTTTTGGAGTGGGGCGATAAGTTCGCAGGCGCCTTGCCTTATTCGTATTTGGAGATTGAGATTCGCAAGGATGAGGACAATCCCGACGGTCGTGTGATTTACGCGCATGCCTATGGGGAGAGCTGTCGCCAGCTGCTCTTTTTGTGGGCGAAAGATTCGAAGTCGCGTCTGATGAAGACCACCAAGTAGGAACGTTATGACCCCATCTGCTTTTGAGATTGAGCCAAGGACAGCGGTTCGTTACCTTCTTGCTTTTGATACGGCCAACGAGGTCATCGCGCTGGGAATTGGTGTTCTTGATACGAAAAACAAGAGGGTGACCAGCGTTTATTCTGAGACGATCGAGGCCCATCGCGCTTCTAACACCCGACTGATTCCCTGTATTGACCAGGCGCTATCTTGCTGCGGTATCACGCGTGAGCAGATTGCCTGCGTGGTCTGTGGTCGCGGTCCGGGCTCTTTTACCGGAGTGCGCATCGCCTTGGCTACCGCTAAGGGAATCGCTCATGCGCTAGGGGTGGCACTCATTGGTGTTTCCACCTTGGAGGCTATTGCCTGGGGGGCATGGAAGGCAGGAACCCGTGGAACGGGAGTAGTGGTGGCTGACGCCATGCGCAAGGAGGTGTATCCGGTTCGTTTTACGCTGACCGATAAGGGTGTGGCCCGCTTGGATGCCGACACGGTCGAAAAGGCTGATCGGGCGGCTGAAGGCTTAAGGGTAGCCGATATGTCCCTTGATTTTGCGGCAGGAGATGGTTTGCGGAAGTACCGCGACCTTTTTGAGCCTTGCGCTCCCGTGCTTGACCAGGATTTTTGGTATGCAACAGGCGAAGGTTTGCTGATGGTTGTGCAGGCTCTCTGGGCGGCGGGACAGGTGGATCCCCTTGATGCAGACCGCCACAACCCTTCCTTTGCTCTTCCGGTATATACCCGTCTTTCCGATGCGGAAGAAAATGAGCGCATGGTGTTGCCTAAGCGTCCGGCCAAGAATTTGGTCACGGGCGTGCAGGGGGAAGCGCTGTGCTATAAGCCGATGGATGCCCGCACTATCGAGACGGTATTGGCGCTCGATGCCCTGTCTCCGCGAAAAGAGGAACTGGAGAGAGCAACTAGCCGCAAGACCAGTTTGGCATGGCTGGCGTTTGATGGCGATGCTCTGGTGGCTTATGCTACCGGAGACGTGGATGCTGGGAAGCTCGTCATCCATCGCGTTTTCACTCTGGATAAATCGGCATATAACCTGGTTGAGAGCGAACTGCTAGCACGTATGGCCCGTGACGCTCGGGATTTGGGTGCTACGGAATATTGTCGCGCTTATGAGGGGTCTGATGGGCGTAATGGTTGCGGCAGTCGTGCCGATCGAGACGAGTGCGCCCCTTGTTGCTCTTCCGACGAGTCTGATGGTCGCGATTGCGATGGGTCTGACGGTCATTCCCCTCGTTGCGACTGCGACGGTCGGTGGCTTTGCCCCTTGGACGATCTGCTGAACAACCGTGATGTTGCCGGTATGGAGCTCCACGTAGGGGATGAAGCGGTTCTTCCAAGTGCTTCTGTGGTGCGCCCGCTGATTCTTGCGCTGGAATCTTCCTGCGATGAAACAGCTGCTGCCATCGTTGATGGTCGGGGCGAGATTATCGCCAGTGTGGTGGCTTCGCAGGTCGATTTCCATTCGCGCTTTGGCGGGGTTGTCCCCGAAATAGCGAGCCGTAAGCACATTGAAGCTATCTGCGGGGTGTGTGATGCATGCTTCGAAAAGGCGGAGGAACAGCTTGGCGTTTCTCATCTGAGCTGGTCTGACCTTGATTCGATCACCGTTACCTATGCTCCTGGGTTGGTGGGCGCCCTGGTGGTAGGGGTGGCTTTTGCCAAAGGTGCGGCGTGGGCGGCCGACAAGCCCTTCATCGGCGTGAACCATCTGGAAGGTCATCTGTATGCCAACAAAATAGGCACCCCTGATTTGCAGCCGCCGCTGGTGGCGTCACTGGTTTCCGGTGGCAACACCATGCTGGTGCATGTTAAGGATTGGGGCAGCTATGCGACCCTAGGGACTACGCTGGATGATGCAGTAGGGGAGGCTTTCGACAAGGTGGCCAAGGCCTTGGCCTTGGGCTATCCGGGTGGTCCCGCGATTTCAGCCTATGCGGCCAAGGGCAACCCTAAGGCTATTGCGTTTCCCCGCGCCATGTTGCATTCCGGTGATCTGCGGTTCTCTCTTTCGGGGCTGAAAACGGCGGTCATCACCTATATTCACCAGGAAGAAGATGCCGGCCGTGAGCTGAATATCCCCGATATTGCCGCCAGTTTTCAGGCTGCTGTTGTGGATGTGCAGGTGGCGAAAGCCCAGATGGCGCTGGAGATAACGGGTGCCCGAGAGTTTTGCTTGGGTGGTGGTGTAGCGGCGAATCCTGCGCTCCGGGATGCCTATCGAAAGATGTGCGCAAAAAAAGGCGTACGTTTGACCTTGCCGCCGCTTTCGGTGTGTGGCGATAATGCCGCTATGATTGCCCTGGTGGCGCTCGACCGCTACAAACAAGGAAAATTTTTCGATTTCAGCTGTGATGCCCTGGCTCACGCCAGCCTTGATGAACCCTACTGATTTTTATGACAAAGGGACAGGTAATTTGTCACAAAAACCCTACTGATGATAGGGGAAAAGGTCGCTTGGCGTCAGTATAAGTTTTTGCAGGTGTCATTCCGCTCTCTTTTTCCCACAGACCGATTTCGTTTCTCAAATGCTATGCCTTTTATAACGACCCATCCAGCAACATTGCATTTCCCCAACCTGGTCATACCCTCTGACGCGAAATCACCCTGCTCTTATGACGTACTCCTAAATATTCAAATTTATTTAAGTTTTGGGAGTACACACGAGAAATACGCAGCAATAGCCCGCCAGACCTACCTTGACCGTACCTCATGTTCCGCGATGACGACCTCGTCAAAATTGTCACGGGCGCACGCCGTTGCTGCCAGGTAATCCTGTTTGACGACGTCCTGAAACGCTGCCTTCAATACGGCGGCATGCCTGCGATCACCTCTCTGGGTATACCTCAGGAAGAGCATTCGATTTACTTCTCGGGCCTGTACGATGCTGTAGCCACAAGGGACATCCTGGACAAGGAGAGATTCAAGGGGCAAAACAAGATAACCGATCCCGCACTGCTCGAAAAGGTCACCGCCCTCCTCGGAGACAACGTCGGCGATAAGCTGTCGATGAAAAGTATCGCCGATGCGCTGACGTCAACGGGAACGAAGACCGCAAGCAAGACGCTTGACTCCTACGCGAAGGCGCTGAACGAGGCGTATCTGTTCTCTAAAGCGGACGGATACGACCTCTACGGAAAAATCCTGAGAACGAATCCAAAGCAGTATATCGTCGACCTCGGGTTTCGCTCCTTTCTTGGCGGCTACCGATCAACCCGACATGGGACGGCTGTTCGAGAACGTGGTCTACCTGCAGCTTCTCTACAAGGGCTGGTGCGTGCATGCGGGCAAGCTCTATGGCAAAGAGGTCGATTCCATCGCCACCAAAGATGGCAGGAAGAGGTATATCCAAGTCACCGACGAGATGATGTCCAAGGACACGCGGAAACAGGAGCTCAAGCTTCTGTGGTCCATCCGCGACGCGTATGAGAAGATGGTGGTGGCAAGGTAAGGAAGATACGAGTCGGACGTCGATGGAATCAGGATTCTTTCTGCCAAGGATTTTTCCTGGACCTGTTGCTCCAGGCTGCGCGAGAGCCTACTCGCCGCATGCGCAAAACACGGGGGCGAAAAGCAATTCTTCGTTCCGGGAGCATCGGGTCGTCCTAAAACCTCTGGCTTGGTAGACTAATTAATGTAGCGCATCTGCTAGGTCGGGATAGCAGTGCGAAAGGATGCACGTCTCGTTTTCTCCGCAGTAAGCATGATAATATGCCCTCATGGATGTCAAAGCGAAAGGAGAAGCCCATGGAAATCAAGGCGATCAAGCTCTATGAGAACGGGTTTATGGCTCAGGCCCTCGCCTTTGGAGGCGAGGAGGGACCCGAATCTTGCGACCCTGCAGTGCGCTACCGCTCCTCTTTGCAGAACTACCTCATCGATACAGGAGACGAGGTGATCCTCATCGATACGGGCATGCCGGCTGAGGCGCCGGATGTCGTGCCCGATGAGACATCGATCATTTACATGGGCGCGAAGGTCGCCAACTACGTGGATGCCCTGGCCGCTGCGGGCTACACACCCGATCAGGTCACCAAGATCCTGGTCACTCACAAACACGCCGACCACAGCGGCGAGCTGCGGGCCTTTCCCCGGGCGCAGATTATCATTGGGCCTGAAGACGCCGATGAGATTGACTACCAGGGAAGCAACATCGTGCGTGCTAGTTACGATGACGGTCCCTACTACAACTTTCCCGCCTCCCAGAAGATTGTCGAGGGCATCTACTTCATCAAAGCAGCGGGTCACACCAGGGGCAACTCCATCATCATCGCCGAGCGCGATGGCTTGTTCTTCATGTTCCATGGGGATGTGACCTATACCGACGAAGCGCTCTACGCCAACAAGCTTTCCATTGTCTACGAGGATATCGTTGCGGCGCGGCAGACCCTGGACAACGTGCGCGCGTTCATCCAGAAACACCCCACGGTCTACCTATCTACCCATACGCCCTTGGGCTACGAAAACCTCGATAGCCTACGCGTCGTAGATCTTGCAAACCCGCCGGAAACGCTTCCCGTGGGCGAAATCGTGTACAAGGCCGCATCGGGCAAGTACATCTGCGGCGTGTGCGGGTATGTCTACGACCCCGCCGAGCATGATGGCGTGGCTTTCGAAGATCTGCCTGAAGATTGGAAATGTCCCCGCTGTAAACAGGGAAAGAACGGGTTCAACTGCACAGAGTGATCGAATGGACGCGGGGTGGCGGCTATTGCGGCCGCTGCCTCTAGTCCACGAAATCGCGGTCGGACACGTTGGCGAGGACGTTGACGACGCTGGTCTTGATGATGGTTTTGTTGCGCTGCTTGCTATCCACGGTGAACCTTCCTGCCCGTTACTTACATTGTTGCTTCCAACAGCAACCCGATTTGCTCGAAAGTTTTGGGATCCTTGCAACCAAGCTCGACTTAACCGCTATGAGGGGCTATAGCGACCTAGCGGAATCATGGGAAATCGAATGCAATGAGGTTCAACGTGTCCTTGGCAATTTAGGGCGAAGCGCCTGTAAACCCCCGAGTTTGCAGATGATTCCACAAGATGATTTACAACGACAGGCCAGGTCAGCTCGACTCCATGCTATCTGCGGCGGCAAGTTCGTTCCTTGTCGCAGGGAAGCAAACAAGCTCTATGGAGCCCACCTACGAGAGCCTTTCGAAAAACACGGAACGGTGCCTGAATAGGCCGTTGCGGCCGTTGATGCCTTGCCGATCCCCGGGTTATGTCTGTGGTCAGATGAGAGACCTTTGCTTAGGAATTTGCCCGTTCGGGAACGTATACAGCTAGGTCTCATTGATTTTCCCGTTCGGGAGCATTATACTCTGATTACCCGAAAATACCCCGTTCGGGAACATGGGAGGCGGATATGCGCATATTCGATGCAACAGATCTGGGAGCTGCCATACGGGCGCGCCGCAAAGAGCTGGGGCTCACCCAGCAGCAGCTGGCCGATTACTGCGGATGCGGAAAGCGCTTCATTTCCGAGCTGGAGCGCGGCAAGGCAACCGTCCAGCTAGGAAAAGCCCTGGAGGTTGCCGCCATGGCGGGACTAGATGTCAACGCTGAGGAAAGGTAGCCCCATGGCATTGAACGTATGGGCGAGCGGCACAATCGCGGGAACGCTTTCCATGGCGGAAAGCGAGCCCTTCTACAGCTTTACCTACGATGAGACGTACCTTTCATCTTCCCGAGCGCATCCCCTTTCCCTCTCCCTGCCCCTTCGCGGCGAGCGGTTCTCGGGCACGGAGGCCCTGCCCTACTTCGAGGGGCTTCTTCCCGAGGGGCAAGTCCGCGATGATGTGGCAAGGCAGCTGCACGTGTCCCCCAACAGCCCCTCCGCCCTCATCCGCGAGCTCGGTCGCGACTGCGCCGGCGACGTAGTGGTACTCGACCAAGACGAGCCCTACGATTCGCCCTCGATTGCCGAGTACGCCCCGCTGGAGGGAGGCCTGTCGTCGATTGCGGATGATCCCTACCAGCGCATCAGCAAGATCCGCATGGAGCACCGGCTCTCCCTTGCCGGCGGGCAGGAGAAGATCGCCTTGTTTCACGATCCCGCATGCAGCTTGGATACGGGCTGGTACGTGCCCGTCAACGGGTCACCCTCCAGCCACATCATCAAGCCGCAGATATCCCCTGCCTATCCCGACCTGGCTCTCAACGAGTATCTCTGCATGAGCGCTGCGGCGGTCCTGGGGATAAACACCTCGAAAGCCGCCATCCTTCCTGGGAAGACGCCGCTTTTGGTGGTGGAGCGCTTCGACAGAAAGAGCACGGGAACACGCTCTCCCCTGGGTCTTCCCGTTCTGAGCCGTACCCACCAGGAGGATTTCAGCCAAGCGCTGGGCATACAGTCGGCCTTCAAATATGAGGAACAGAAGACCGCCTACCTCTCCGATATGTCCGACTTGGTTCTCCGCCATGCGAAACGGCCCATTGATACGCTGGCGCAGTTGTTCCGCCTCCTGGCGTTCAACTTTGCCATCGGAAACTGTGACGCCCATCTGAAGAATTACTCCCTGCTGCATGATGGCGCTGGCCGCGTGTCACTGGCGCCTGCATACGACTTGGTGAGCACCGCAATTTACGATGGCACATTCGGAGCGAAGCTCAGCAGGAGCACAGGTATCCGCATGGGATCGCATGCAAACATCGACAAGATAGACGAGGAAGATGTTGCCGCAGCTGCCGCGACTCTCCGGCAGCCTAAAAGTGCGACAAGGGAAATGCTCTCGGCACTCTCTTCCGGCTTGCACGATGCAATGGCTCAAGCAGTCACAAACGCAGAAGCGGCAGGATTCGCCAACGCAGGCAGCTTGGCTGAGCGTATTCTCGCAAGCGCCGAGCCACGTCTGCGCGTGTTGACGCATTAGGACAAAATGCCTGAAAACTCCTGAAGTACAGACAAGAAAGCCCTCGGTCGACACGTGAAGGCAGGTAGCTAGCGCCGGCTACCTGGCGGCTACCTGTTTTTGGAATGACCGAGTGACGAAAATCGCAGGTCAAGTACTGTGCTGACCCCATGGAGCGGTGTTTGAAACTATCGAGCGAGAAAAAATGATACCTTAATGGGACTTTTAGTCTAGTGAGAAACCCACAGGCTATGCCTGTGGTGCGGTAGCTGTTTTA
>CAYFWL010000033.1:0-15996 GCA_964346845.1 uncultured Eggerthellaceae bacterium
ACCCCCAGTCAAGTGCGCTACCAAACTGCGCCATCACCCGTTGCAAAACAGCTTGTTAAGGATAAGCTTTCAACCTTAATTAATCAAGAATAATTTCCAAAAAACTTGGCATTATTTCATGTTGACGCAATGATTGCGAACGCCCGTCTTCAAATAGGTCATAACGTCGTTCACTGCCATAATGGCGCAGTTATCCTCAGATTCCGCCGTGGAGGCACCCAGATGGGGCAACACAATCGTGTTTTCTGCCTGCATAATCGCTGGAGTGGCAAAATCGGTAACATAGCGGCGAATCTTGCCTGCGGCAAGCGCGGCAACCATCGCTTCGGCATCGACCAAGGTATCGCGAGAGAAGTTCAAGAAAACGCAGTTCTCTTTCATCTGGTCGATGGCTTTTGCATCGATCATGCCAATCGTGCCCTCCATGGCGGGAACATGGATGGTGATGTAGTCGCACTGGGCATAGATGTCAGCCAGATCACCCGTAAAAACCATGTCAGGAGAAATGGCGGCAGCTGCCTCCGCGCTCACGTACGGATCGTAGCCCAGAACCTTCATGCCCAAAGCTTCTGCAGAACGCACGACCAGCTTGCCGATGGCGCCTAAGCCGATAACGCCGAGGGTCTTTCCCAGGATTTCACCACCCGCGAAAGCCTTCTTGGCTTTTTCGGCAGCTTTTGCGATGGCGGGGTCTTGCGCGTTGTCCTTGCACCACTGAATACCGCCCACAACATCGCGCGCAGCAAGCAGCATACCGCACAGCACCAGCTCCTTAACGCCATTCGCATTGGCCCCGGGCGTGTTGAAAACAGGCACCCCACGCTCTGCAAGAGCAGCAGTGGGAATATTGTTATAGCCTGCGCCCGCGCGAGCAATGACCTTGACGTTTTCGGGAATATCCATAGAGAGCATATCGGCGCTGCGTACCAAAATGGCATCAGCTTCTTCAATGCTTTCGGTGATCTCGAACTCATCGGTCAAGTGGCTCAAACCAACTTGAGAAATATTATTAAGGCACAGAATTTTAAACATGATTAACTCCCCTCCAAGGTATGTTCCGTACACGTAGTATGGCACCGTCGCACTCAAAACCCCGACGAAATCGATGAGCGTTCAATTATCGGGCGGCAACAATCAGCATAATCTCATCGAAAATGACATCAGCTAATTGGCGCTTAGCCAAAACCCCTAAAGGCTTCACAGCCTCAGCGGTAATAAAAAAGGCTTCATTTTCATCAGCACCAAAGCCTTTTCCAAAGGACACATCATTGGCGACTATGGCGTGAGCTCCTTTGGAAGCAAGCTTTCTCTGAGCATGTTCGATGACGTCATTCGTCTCGGCGGCAAACCCGATGACCACTTGAGTGGCTGTCTTCATTGAGCTGCAGCTTTTTAAAATATCAGGATTCTCTACCATTTCGATATACGAAAGAGCCTGATCGTCTACACCCTTCTTCAGTTTAGACTCTGAAGCCTGAGCGGGACGCATATCGGAAACAGCCGCCGCAAACACCGCAATATCACTGGAAGGAAACTCCTCTTCGCAGACATCCATCATCTCGCAAGCCGATGTAACCGAAACCCTGCGAACCCCTTGAGGCACCTGAAGAGACACTGGACCAGAGACCAAAACCACGTCAGCCCCGCGTTTTTTCGCCGCCTCAGCAAGGGCATACCCCATCTTCCCCGATGAGGGATTGGAGATAAAACGCACCGGATCAAGGGCCTCAATGGTGGGACCTGCGGTAATCATGACTTTTTTCCCCGCCAAATCTTGAACGGGCTGCAGCATTTTATCGACCACCCCTGCCAGATAAGACACATCGGGCATGCGGCCCTTCCCGACATCGCCGCAGGCCAAATAACCCTCATCTGCCTCCACGATAGTAATATTGCGCTCAGCCAGCGTTTTTAAATTCTGCTGCGTGATGGGGTTTTGGTACATATGCACATTCATTGCAGGAGCTATAACCAGGGGAGCCTCTGTTGCAAGAGCGGTGGTGGTCAGCAAATCGTCCGCCAAACCGCAGGCAATCTTAGCCACAACATTGGCGGTACAAGGAGCAATGATGAAAAGGTCAGCCTCAGCAGCAAGCGAGATATGATAGATAGGATCAGACGCAGCTGCAAAAAGATCGACCGCAACAGGCTCGTTGGTCAGCGCCCGAAATGTTGCGGGGCCAACGAAGTTGGTAGCGTTTTCAGTCATGACAACCTTAACGCGGTATCCCTTCTTCTGCAGAGCACGAACCAGCTCGCAGGATTTATAGGCGGCAATGCAACCCGTCACACCCAACAAAACCGTTTTCTGAGATGTCTCCATTTACTCCCCCTCCTCCAGAAACGGATCTAAAATGGTGGTAAGCACCTTCAGATGAGCACGTGTTTTGCCCAGAGTAGGAACATAGACGAAATTATCCGCTGCCTCATTCCTCGCTCGGTCATCTGAACGTTCTTCCCCGCTGCGATATTTGATGAAATGATTCTTCAAGGTATGGTTCACATAATACTGCGTACGGATACCTTCCGTGGCATAGCCTGGACAAACGACAAACATCCTGCCCTCGCAAAACTGCCCCCATCGCTTAACGACGTCGCGCGCGTAAGGGTCAAGATGCTCCCGTATGTCATAGGGTGCCGCGAAAAATGCCATGGTCCACGCGTTTCGAGCCAAACCAAGCTCACTCGCGATAAGCAGGCTCGTAGCTCCTGCTTGAATCTCATACGTGTCACCCTTCTCGATATCTGCCGTAGGAATGGAGTGATACGCAATCAAAAGCTTGTCGCCCTTTTCCGCATCAAAGCCTGCATGCTCAATAGAGGCCGCAAGAGCACATACATAGGCGTGGTTATCATGGTAGTTATCGACAAGGGTCGTCTCACACGACCAATGCAGATGCTTTTTGGCCGACTCGACACGCTGATGTACTAAGCCGCTCGTGGAATAAGATGCCTGGGGAAACAGAGGCAACACGATAAGCTTGTTGCAATTTTCAGCCTTAATCTGGCGAAATGCATCTACAACACGATACTCACCGAAAAGCGTTGCCGCCCTAACCACGATGTTATCATCGGAACTGAGACGGTGCTGTAATTGCTGGCACAAGAGCTCAAGTGTTGGCCATTCGGGAAAATCGCCGTCAGGCCAAAGGGTTCTCAGGGACTTAGCATGCTCGTCAGATAAATCCTTGAGCATGCCAAAACGCACCTTAAACCACCACGTCAGGCGACTTTCCGAAACAAGATCCCGATCGAACAAAATCTCCTTGCAAAATTTGGAAATAGCCTTCGTCGTGCAATCTCGCGGAACACCGTAACCTACCAGGACGATTCCGATTTTCTTGCGCTCAGACAAAAGAACCTCCCCTCATTAAGCCCCGTATGTCCCCAAGCTTGGGCGTGGAGCATCCTTCAATCGCTCAAGCAATTCTCTACCAGCCTCAGTCTGACCTATACTTCTGCCAGTCAGGGCATCTAAAACCGCCCGTAAATCATCAGGAAGTTGATCATCCAACTCGGTTTCTTCCCCAGTTATCGGATGCGTAAAGGCCAGGTGGAAGGAATGCAGAAACTGCCGCTGTAAGCCTCGGGAGGCAGCCTGAGAGCGCGGTGCATGCGCCGTATACAGAGGATCGCCCACGAGCGGGTGACGCGTAAACTCCATATGAACACGAATTTGATGAGTTCGACCCGTAAACAGCTTGCAGTCAATCAAGGTGTAGCCATTATCGTCTTTCGAGGATTCAAAGCGTTCCAGGGTGCGAAACGTGGTCAAGGCATCACGGGAAGAATCAGCATCACGAACGGCCATACGCAAGCGCTCGCTCGCATGACGGGCAATAGGAGCGTCAATCATCCCCGAATCGGGAGCAATACAGCCATGGACAAGGGCCAGATAATGACGATCGACCGCACGGGTCTGAATGCTTTCCATGAGCGCCTGACCAGCCTCATCGCTTTTTGCCGCTATCATAAGACCCGTCGTATCCATATCCAAGCGGTGCACGATGCCCAAGCGATCGCTCTCCCCCTGCACATTGCAGAGATGCTCGTAGCCGCAATGGTTGATAAGGGCATTGACCAGTGTCCCCTCACGATGGTCAACGGAAGGATGGCACACCAGGCCCGCCTGTTTCGAGATGACCAGCACATGCTCATCTTCGTAGCGAATATCGAGCGGAATATCCTGACCGTAGACCACAGGAGAAGCTTCTTCCTCAAGCTCGTAATATATAAAATCTCCCGAGCGCACCGCATACTTCTTAGCAGCTTCTTTACCGTTGACCAGCACAGCGCCCGCTTCGCATGCTTTCGCCGCAGCGCTCCTGCTCGGATATGCCCTCTGAAGCGCAAGCACGGCATCAAGGCGCTGCCCCGCATCTTCGGCGCTGGCCCTAAAGGACAATGACCTACTCATCGTTTCTGCCCTTTACGTCTAACCCCGCATATTCCCTGATGAAGTAACCTCCTAAGAATATAACGATTCCACAGGTCACACCAATATCGGCAATATTGAAAACAGGAAAATCCATAAAGCTGAAATTAATGAAATCGACGACATAACCCAAAGAGAAGCGGTCAATGGTGTTGCCAAGGCCCCCCGAAAAGACCAAGGCGATACCGACCACCTCGGGCCACGATACCCGTTTGCTGAGCACGATGAAAAAGACGAGAATCACTCCGCACATGAGCGCAGAGAAAACCCCGAGAGCAAAGGTGGAATCTCCAAAAATCTCCCATGCAGCACCCGTGTTATGCACCAGGATAAACTCAAACAAACCGAAAAAAGGTCCTGCGATAAACTGCCCCAGCTGATAGGAACCGCTGTTGAAAAATGCCTTCGTCGCCATATCGAAAACAAGCCACATCAGGGCAACGCAAGCGAACAGGGCCGCCGCATTGCGACGACCCCCCATGGCCTTCAAAGGCGACCTCAGTGTTTTCTCGTGTTGATCGGTAAAGGTCAAAAGCGCACCCTATTCCTCAGCATACCCCAACAAGTCCAACACGTCGCCACAGCGCTCGCAGACAGCGGGATGCGCACTGTTGCCGCCCAAACGCGTCACATTCCAGCAGCGGGGACACTTCTCGCCTGCAGCCACTGAAACCTGCACTGCCAGCTGGCTACCCTCCTCAAAGTTCACCTCTGAGACGATAAATAGTTCGGTCAACACGCCTTCGTCGTAAGTTTGGAGCTGTGCGAGCATATCCGCAGGAGCAATCACCGTAATAGCAGCTTCCTGGCTCTTATTGATAACCTTGGCAACACGGGCATTTTCCAGCTCCTTGGTAACCACGAAACGCACGTTCAAAAGAGCTTCAAAGGCATCGGCGGCCGCTTGGGCATCTTCAGGCAATGCAGGCATAAAATCGCTGATCTCGGGCCAGCCTGCCAACTGAACGCTGAGGGGACGTCCTTCGCGCTCAAGGGAAGCGGCCGGATAGTTTTCCCATGCCTCATCAGTTGTAAAGGTCAAAATGGGCGCCAAGATGCGCACCAGAACTTCAATCACGTTCATCAGGACGGTCTGTGCGGCGCGGCGGCGCACCGAATCAGCCGCTTCGGAGTACAGACGATCCTTGATAACATCCATATAAATGGCGCTTACATCATTGATGAAATCATACACCAGTCGATACACCGTGTTGAAGGAGTATTCTTCATAGGCTGCCGTCGCTTCTTCAAGCAGACGGGCCGTTTTTACCATCATGTACTGATCAATAGGCTCTAGGCAGTTCCAATCGCTCAGAGCATCTTTCGTGTCATCGAAATCCATAACGTTGCTCAGCATAAAGCGAAGCGAATTGCGGAATTTACGGTACGCATCTGAGACCTGCTTAAGAATATTTTCGCCGATACGAACATCGTGGCTGAAATCAACACTCGCAACCCAAAGACGTAAAACATCGGCGCCATAGGTGTTTACGATATCCGAAGGATCGATGCCGTTGCCCTTTGACTTGGACATCTTCTCGCCGTTTTCATCAACGACAAAACCACAATGCATGACACTCTTATAGGGTGCCTGCCCATACGCCCCGACACTGGTAAGCAAAGAGCTTTGGAACCAGCCACGATGCTGGTCGGACCCTTCCAGATACATATCAGCAGGCCAGGTCAAACCTTCATCGGCGCGATGTTGCAAACCGCCAACGTGCGAGACGCCGCTTCCCCACCAAACGTCCAGGATATCTTTTTCAGGTCGCAAGGCTTGGCTGCCGCAGCTAGGGCAGCAGACCTCTTCAGGCAAGTATTCGGAGGGCTTTCGGATAAACCATGCATCGGCGCCCTCCCGCGCAAAGAGGTCGATGACGGCATCAAAAGAAGCTTCATTGGCGACGATTTCACCGCACTCTTCACAGGAAAATACCGGAATGGGCACACCCCAACTACGCTGACGGCTAATGCACCAGTCGGGTCGTTCGGAAACCATGGAGCCAATTCGATTACGCGACCACGCAGGAATCCATTTCACCTGATTCTCAATGGCATCAACAGCTTTGTCGCGCAAACCGGTTTCATCCATAGAGACAAACCACTGGGTGGTAGCACGGAAGATCACCGGCTTATGACAACGCCAGCAATGAGGATAGCTGTGGTTGATATCGACATGGGCAACAAGAGAGAATTGCTCACCAAGCCATTCGATGGTGCGGGGGTTGGCTTCATCGGTTGTGAGCCCTTCCCAGCGACAGCTGCCCGCATAGAAGCGGCCCTCGTCATCGACGGGCATCTTGATTTCCTTGATACCGTTGAACTGGCACACCTTGTAGTCATCAACACCGTGACCAGGAGCGGTATGAACAGCGCCCGTACCGCTCTCCAGCGTAACATGATTACCGCAGATGATAACGCCCGTTTCACCATCGCAAACAGGATGGGTATACATGCAGCCGTTTAAAGCAGCGCCCAAAAAGGTAAGCTTCTCGCCGGAATTCTGAAGAAAGCTTACCTCCTCCCAGCCAGCAACTGCAGAAACGGCTTCCACAAGCTCTTCGGCTAAAACCAACAACTCTCCGTCGACAACGGCAACAACATAGCTTGCCTCAGGAGCCAGACTCACCGCCTGGTTGGCGGGCAAGGTCCACGGTGTGGTAGTCCAAATGAGAACGGCACAGGAAGCATCGCCCCAGCCAGCCGCTTCGGCAGCTGCTTTAAACGCCTCAGGCATCTCGGGGAAATAGAATTTCACGTAGATAGAAGGCGAGACCTCATCGCCATATTCGATCTCAGCTTCCGCAAGAGCCGTATGACAATTGGAGCACCAGTGGATGGGCTTGCGCCCGCGATAGACGCTGCCGTTAAGGTACATCTCCTTGAAGATCTCGACGTCAGCCGTTTCAAAGCTGTGATGATACGTCAGATAAGGATGTTCCCAATCGGCATTCACGCCTAAGCGCTTGAAGCCCTCGCGTTGCACGCCAACGTATTTACTCGCCCAATCGTGGCAGAGTTTACGCAGTTCAGGCTGGCTGATTTGGGCCATCTTCTCTTTGCCCAGCGTTGTTTCAACCATGTGCTCAATAGGCTGGCCATGGCAGTCCCAGCCAGGAATATAAGGCGTATAGTAACCCCGTTGAGCATGGGACTTCACGACGAAGTCTTTGAGAATCTTGTTAAAAGCATGACCGACATGAATAGGACCGTTCGCATAAGGGGGGCCGTCGTGCAACACGAAGGGCTTGCCGTCCTTGTTCTTTTCGAGCACCTTCCAGTACAGCTCGTTCTCGTCCCATTTTGCCAAGCGTTTCGGCTCGTTTACGGACAAGTCAGCCTTCATGGGAAAGGCGGTCTGGAACATATTCATTGTCTTCTTATAACTCGACATATACTTCAATCCCCTTTTGCGGACTTAGAGACATAACTGATTAATTATAGAGGAAAAGTGCCGCATTGCAGGCAAAGAACATACAAGTGAGCGCAGCGGGCCTTCGGGAGTAAACAGAGATAACTCTTCTATCGTTTTTTGATGAAAAGGTCTTGTGGAGCATTTCTCGTAGAAATACTTGCTAAAATACACAAACTTGTACAATCTGACCAAAGGAAATGCCATGGCATATCAAATCGTAACCGATTCTAGCGCCACCCTTCCGCTGGAGCTTATCAAAGAATTCGGCCTGACCGTTTTGCCGCTGTCCTACATGGACACCGCAACAGGCGTACAGACGCCCATTGACATCTTTGACGAAAGCTTCGACCTGGTTGCTTTCTACGACAATATGCGCAATGGCGTTGTATACACCACGTCCCTCCCCAACTTAGCCGACTCCCGTGAAGCTCTGGTTAAATTCCTGGACGAGGGAAAAGACCTGATCTACATAGGTTTTGATAGCGATATCTCAGGCACCTGCGAGTCTACCAGCGCGCTTATGGATCAGTTGGCAGAGGAATACCCCCAGCGTAAGCTCATCCACATCGATACGCTTGCTGCTGCAGGCGGCGAAGGTTTGCTGGTGTACTACGCAAGCCGCATGAAGCAAAAAGGTGCTTCCTTGGAAGAAGTGGCAGCGTGGGTCAACGACAACAAGTTCAAAGTTGACCATTGGTTCACCGTTGAGGATTTGAAGTACCTCCTGCGCGGCGGTCGCGTCTCTAAGACCAGCGCCACGGTGGGCACCCTGCTCAATATCAAACCCGTCATGACTGTTGCTCCCGATGGCGTATTAACTCCCATTGAGAAGGTTCGTGGCCGCAAAAAGAGCCTTCAAGCCTTGGTGGATCGTTTCGAGGAAACCCATAGCGAAATCGATGATGATTTTGTTGTTGCAATCGAACATGCCGACTGCCAAGAAGATGCCGAGTGGGTTCGCGATGCTATCGCCAAGAAGTTCGGCGTCAAAAACTTCATGGTGGAGCTTCTCGATCCGGTTATCGGTGCGCACACCGGCCCTGGCCTGGTTGTTCTTTGCTATCCCTGCAAGGCCCGCGCATAGCGCCTTCTTTACGGGAGCAGCAGCGCATGAATCACCCCGTTGAAGGATGGTTCAAAGGGAGCCGTGAGGTCCCAACTGAGGTCAGGCCAAAAAAGAGGGACTTATCAGGGGAAATTCCTCGCAAGATCCCTCTTTTCCCCTGACAATTCATCGTTTTAGGGCAAATTCTCCGTTTTCTTGTGCATTTTCCCCTGACAAGTCCCTCTTTTTTGCCCGAATGTAGAAACGATTCCGTTATTTCGTCCGTCCATAGTGGAGCGCATCATCTCCGAAGCGATTTTTTACCTGATCCGACAGCTTGACCAAACTCTGGAGCTTCCTTCGCTTCTGCTCCGAAAGCGAACCCTCTTCATGCATACACGCTTCGTCCTCAAAAAGCGATCGTTGCAGCTTCTCATCTTCAAAGGGCGCTTCTTCTCCTTCCGGAAGATCCCGCAAGCCGCTTAAAGCAACTCCTATCAACCTGACAGGAATACCCTCGCTCCAAAGCGTTTCCAGCAACGCGACAGCGCGCGGCCAAAACACCAGCTCATTATCGGTAGGAAGCTCAAGCTTTTCTTGAGCCGATCGAATTTGCCGAGAAGCAAAGCGTATCTTGACCGTAAGGGTCGTGGCCAAAAGATGCTTCGCGCGCAGACGACGCCCTCCTTTTTCCGAAAGTCCAAAGAGGGTATCTTCGAGCTCCTTTTTGGTGCTTACATCAAGAGGAAAACTTATCTCGTGGGAGACTGACTTCACAACACGTTTCTCTTCAACAAGGGCCTGATCCTTACCTTGAGCCCGCTGGCGAAAAAGTAAAGCGTTCTTTCCGAAGACGGCATTGAGCACGACGTCATCTGCACAAGCCAGCTGCCCCAGCGTATGAATGCCGAATCGATGAAGCTCCTCGACCGATGCAGCGCCAATACCGCTCATCTCCCCCACAGGTAAATCATGGAGGAATTGCTCTTCGGTGTGGGGGTAAACAACGGTAAGTCCTTTAGGTTTTCCCAGTTCAGATGCTATTTTTGAAACAGTTTTCGACGTGGAAACGCCAATTGAGCAGCTTATGCCTAAATCAGAAACACGCCTTTGGATACGCCGGGCAATAGATACCGGATGCTCCGTGTTGATGCGTGAGGGTGTCACATCTAAAAAGGCCTCATCAATGCTCACTTGTTGCACATACGGCGTTTCATCATGCAAAAAGCCCATAACCTCATTCGATAGCTCCCTGTAACGCTGAAAATGAGGGAAGGTCCAAATGGCCTCGGGGCACAAGCGCTCTGCTACCGAAGAAGCCATGGCACTGCGAACACCAAAGGCACGCGCTTCATATGAAGCGGTAGCAACAACGCCGCGAAGTGATGAGGGGGACCCGACAATGAGCGGTTTTCCTCGCCATTCGGGATGATCCAACTGTTCGACGGAGGCAAAAAAAGCATCGAGATCAACCAAAAGAATAGCCCTGCCCTCCCATTGAGGTTCTTGGATAGGCTTTTGGGTTGTTTCATCGACTGTCTCCATGAAAACAGTTTATCATGGAGAAGCATGTGTTAACGAGACTAAGGACCGAGGTGAAAAACCATGGCACACGATCCTAAGATGAAAAACGTGAGCTCCCCAAAGGAGCCCCCCGTACGCAACGTGGTCGCACCTCTTCCTAACCTCTCGCTAACACCCCCCTACGAAATGCGTACGGCAACTAAATTCATCGACTTTTCAAGCATTTCAAACCCCTTGGGCACTCCTCCCCCACTCATTGAGGCCATGAAAAATGCTCTTCTCAACAGCGGGGCAAGCTACTCGGCCGACTGCGAGGGGTATTCGCTCAAAAATACTCTGAGCAAGTACCATTCCCTTCCGACCTGCTCGTTTCTTATCGGATCATCGACCAATGACCTTATTCGCGCCATCGCGCAAACCTATCAGCCCTGTTCGGTGGGCATTACGACCCCGAGTAAAGTGGGTTACGCCTTGGCCATTGGCAATGCGGGCCACACGATTGTGGACATCTCTGGCAGAGCGGGTTTTTTAGCACCCAACCCATCTTTGAGCAAGGCTCAGGGCATCGACTTTGATGCGGCGCTTCTCGGTAACCCCAGCTACCCTTCAAGCCGCCTCTTGCATGAATCCACGCTCATCAGCTATCTGGAAGCCTGCTCCTGGGTTATTGTCGATGAGAGCTCTATCGAACTCACCCTCGGCGGCGAAAGCTACATCCCTCTGACAAAGCGCTATAAAAACCTCATCATCGTTCGGTCCGTATCGGTATCCTTGGCGATTCCGGGAATCCCTATCAGCTATCTGGTCGCACACCCTCATACCCTTGCGCAGATCGAAAAATTTTACGACAACAGCTCGATCTCTTTTTTCGCTGAAGTTCTCTCTCCGGCTTTACTGGAAAACAACAATCTGGAGAAAGCCCGCGAATATCTGGAAACCGAAATCCCCTGGCTTCAGTGCATGCTGAGCCTTGTTCCCGGCATCGACATCTTCCCTGCCGAGGGCAACTACGTTCTCTGCTCCTATCAGGTTCCACAAGGCATGAATCTGGGCGTCCAGTCAACCGAAGAGCTGGAGGCGCGCCTGCGTCTTTCGGGCTTTCTCATCTGCAAGCTCAACGATATTCGCGGCCTCGATGACGGACGCTTCTTCTGTGTGTCGGTTCGCACGCGCATCGACAACGAAAAGCTCATCGAGGCCCTACGACGCATCATTTTGGCGCAATAAAAGCCTTTACCAACGCTCTTCTTGAAGACGGACGAATGAGCTCAGGCGGCACCTCCCGCCTGCACAATAGGTGGCTCCCCGGCGCTCACGCTACGCGCAGAAACCTGGCTTGACGACCTGTCCCGGCTTTAACGACCTACAAGAGAAGGTCGGAGTATCTACCCCGACCTTTCATACCTGTTCAAAAAACGAGTGGCCCCTAGGGAACTGCCCTATTGATTAGGGCTTTTAAGAAACCTTAGATAATAGAAAACCCTTGTTCAATCCGCTACTCTCCTGCTAAATGACCCTAAGAAGCAGAAACTCTGGAAGGATACTTCTTGACGGTGTTCTTGATTCGCGAGAATCCCGGCCAAGTGGAATTCTCCCAGAGCAGACAGTATAAGCGAAGGAGAAGAGCAGTGATCACCCAATCTTGATACGACAACCTCGTCGAGCAGAACGAACTCGCATTCTTCCGCGTCGACGTCTGCCTGAGTTCGCCCTAGTCATTCAACCTAGAGGAAGAGGCGAGGATTTGCGAGAACGTGGAAGCCACGAACAAGGCAATTGAAGATGTAATGCGCTCCGATTTCCAATCCATGCCTCCCCACGCCCAGGCCAAGATACTCGACCTCCTGCAGAAGGCCGACCCCGAGCATTTCGGCCGGTAGTGCAGAATACTGGTTGAAGGCAAGCCTGCATAATGAGCTGAACAACCCAGGTGTAGTAAAGTCGATTTCGAGCTTCGCTGCACCTGGGCTGTTACGATAATTACTTGAGAACTCTATTGACGGCCACCGCAGCAAGACAGCCTAGAGCTGCCAGGCTTGCGAACAGGATGGTGACGCCGGCCCATCCCGTAAGTTCCACGATGGCTCCCACGACTTGCGTGCCAACCGAGCCGGCTATTCCCATGCCGAACATGATTACCCCCAAGGTCACAGGAACCATGGATGAATCCGTGAATGCACGGGGCGCGATACTGAATATCACGCCAGGGACAGTCCCGGAAAGCAATCCGAACGCCATGAGATAAGGGACAATCGCGCCATCCGAAAGTATGAACATGGGGATGCTCGAAGCGGCGTACAGTACCATGCAGACGATTAGCACCGTCGTATGCTTTCGCGGCTCGATTATATTGAGCAAAACACCTATGAGGAAAGTGGAGGCGATCATCGCTACGGTATAGATGCTTGTCATGCTGTTCGCAACAGCTGAATCCATGCCCAGCGACTGCGAGAGGAACGTCGGATAGTAGCTGTTGAAAGCCGCGAACGAGAACGCATAGCAGAAGAAGCACAAGGCAAGAAACCATGGTGTGGGGGATTTCAGGGCCTTGAGCGATCCCCTCTCAGAAGCGACCTCACCCGTTTCAGGGATTGTCGGCTCACCTTCTATTTCCGGCATCCTGATGACAAGCGCAAAAACAACGAGTATCACGGCGTACATGCCAAGGTTGAGCCACCAGTTACCCTTCCATCCCATCACGGGGGTAATGACGCTCGAGATGTTCAGGGCGAAGATCATGCCAACGCTAAGGTAGAGATTGGAAAGCGAGAGTGGCAGTCCGCGTCTCTCGGGCGTGAACCAGGCGTTTATCACCGATTGCATGATGATGCTTATAAGGCCGTAGCCTACACCTTCGAAAACGCGACTCGCTAACAGAATTGCGAAGGATTGAGACCAGATGGCGATTGCGTTGCCTGCAATCGCCAGCAGCGTGCAGACGACTGCGGCTCGCTTGGCCCCGACCTTCTTGATGATGAACCCGCCAGGCAGGCTCATGGCCATCGAGAGGTAGCCGAGGATGGCCATGAGGTTACCTGCCTGCGCGATGTTCACGCCGTAATCTTCCATAATGAAGGGCAGCGTCGCCACCGCCTTGTACATGCTCACCGCGAAGCACACGCCGAGCATGATGGAAACAGCCGTCATCGTCCACGCTTTGCCGCCGTTAGCCTTGTCCATCTTGATTTCTCCCTCAACATCTGCATACGAGGGGCGCAGCCCCCCCCCATATCACTGCACCCCTCCTTGAACCAGCAATACCGATCCTGGTCGACAAGCGAATTCCTACGCTTCGAAGTACGGCCTCTCGGGAATCATCGCCATAACGTCGCAGGTCTCGTTGCGCCACTTGCCCTGGTAGTACGGGAAGCGGGCAACCTTCGCGCGGACCGGCACCTGCTCGCCACCCGCCTTGCCCCAGAGCACGACGAGTTCCTTGTCCTCGACTGCAACGTCCTGGTCAATGAAGGCGAGCGAGACGAATGTCTTGTGGTACCAGTCGCGCACGCGGCCCGACGTTACGCCAACCATGTGGTTACCGTCGCGAACCAAGTCAACATGCATGCGTGCCCACTCGGGCTGGCCCTCCTGAAAGTCGAGGACATCCTCGTCGGCATCGATGATCCCAGCAATCTCGCCCGAGACGAGCTTGCCTAGATCCTCCAGATCCCACTCAAGCGTCACAACCGTGCGGTGGGCGGATGTGGAGATGCGCTGCAGCGCCTCCTTGCCGCAGAATTCGTGGTCGAAATCCACTAGATTGCCCCAGCCGATGTCGTACGGGGTCACCAGGTAGTTCGCAAGCTCGCCTGCAGCGGAGCCCTTGAGTGCAACGGGTGGGAAGACGCCGCCCTGCCCGTCGGAGTACGCGAAGTGGATGAGCTGGTTGGGATATCCGCCAGGAGTATGGTTGACGGCGCAGTAGTTCTTGATGCCCTGCCTCTTGGCGCCGAACTTCTCGCCCGCCGTGCAGATGGCGTCGTACACTGCGTCATAGAACTCCATGGAGCCGTGCGCCTCATAGGCGAGCGCACCGGACATGCCCAGGCGATGCACGAACATGTCGCTATCGGCGCAGCGCACCACCTTGTTCTGCGCAAACCCGAGGTCGTGCAGGTCGCTCTGGCAGGCTTCTTCGAGGATTTCGAGCGATTTGGGGCCGTCGATCTGGATCCAGTACTCGGGAACGGTCTCCACGCTCACCTTCAACCCGGATGCAGCGACCTGAGCTTCAAAGAATAGGGAGCTGGTGCGGTAATGGTCGTCGGCTATTTTCTGAATGACGCCCGAGCCCATGATGAAGCCGTCGTCGTCGCACATGATAGCGTGGCGGGAACCCCCGATGCGCATATTCCCGAAGTCCCGATTGACAAACGTCTGGTTGAGGAACGCCACGGAATCCGGGCCTTTCAGGTCGATCCGGCCGCCCATGCCGTCGAAGTTGCACAAGTAGATGCCGATCCATGCGCTCTCGCGGGAGGCGAGCATCTCCTCCTTAGTGCTGGTGAATTCGTAGGGATAGAAACCCGGATAAGCCCAGTTGAAATCCTTGTAGAGGAGCTTCGCCCCACGGTTGATCGCGCTGTTGATATCCATGTCCGATCCTTTCAGTCTTTTATGGTTATTGATTGCTGGTGATGGAACTACGGTGGCACGCTAGCCTTGGTAACACGGGACATCCTCGACGTCGCGGTCCTCGTTGCGCACGAGATCGCCGTTGTAGGGGAAGCGCGCGACCTTTGCGCGGACCAGCATCTGCTTGGTACCCGGGGTGCCCCAGACGATGGTGAGCTCGGTGCCCTCCGTAGCAAAGTCCTGGTTCACGAAGCCGATGGAGATCATGGCGTTGTAGCCGTAGGAATGGATGCGGCCGCAGCTGATGCCGACCTGTTCATCGCCCACCATCACCTTGTCGGCGCGGTACCTCATGCCCATACTCGGCTTGTGCGGCATGGCGTCGTGCAGGGCAGTGATGTCGTCCACGCGTTCGCCACCGGGTGTGTTCATGGCTGCGAACACGCGGCCCACGTCCTCTGCCTCCCACTCCAGCGTCACTGCAACGCGGTGCTTCTCGCCCGCCATCTTCTCGAGGGCGGCGCGGCCGGTGAACTCGTGGTTGAACTTGACGAGGAAGTCCCACGACACGTCATACGGTGTCACGAACCGCTCCTCTAGGCTGTCGCCGACGCTGCCCAGAAGGACGCGTCCGAAGTTGTAAAACGACTCCTTAGGATGCGCCATCATGTAGGCAGTCATCTCGTTGTCGGTCTCAAACCAGGGCATGGGATAGTGCAGGTTGATGTTGGGGAAGCCCGCCTCGGTGTGATTGCACAGGTTGTAGGTGAGCAGGCCTTGCTTCACAGCGCCGAACTTCTGGCCGCTCTCCCATACCTTGTTATAGACCGTCACATACTGATCCATGGGGCCGTGGATCTCGTAGGCGAGGTTACCCGTCATGCCCAGACGTATGACGTTGATAGTGTTGCCAGCCCATTCCACCTCGCGGCGCTTGGCGAAGGCGATGTCGTGCAGGTCCTGTTCGAAGGCATCCTCAAGGATCTGCAGCGACTTCTCGCC
>CAYFWL010000034.1:0-10335 GCA_964346845.1 uncultured Eggerthellaceae bacterium
CGTAAAAGATTTGGATGGTGTTCTACGAGAGTTCGATCAGCTTATCGGGCTCGATCGCCTGAAGGCCGTTCATCTCAATGACAGCATGAATCCTCGCGCTTCCCATAAAGATCGGCACGCCGCCCTTGGTGCAGGCTATATCGGCTTTGATGCCCTTCATGCGGTGACGCGCCACCCCCATCTGCGCGATCTGCCCTTTTTTCTGGAAACGCCTCACGATGCCCTTGATGGTTGGGCGCAAGAAATCGCACGTCTCCGGGCATAAGGGCATAAAGCGACTTCTCATGCGATGCGTTTGTGACAGGGGGACAGGTCATTTGTCATAAAAACGTCCCGCGTGAAGCAGGACGAAAGAAGATGAAATTTTTTATGACAAATGACCTGTCCCCCTGTCACAAGATATTAGTCCCACGTCTCCTCTTCGACGACGTAGGCAGAGAAAACGGGCGCATCGGTCTCCCGGGCAATGTTCTCGCGAGGGTGCAGATATGCCAGCTCCATGAGGAAAGCCAAGCCAGCTACCTTGGCGCCGCACTTCTCAACGAGGTGCACCTGAGCGATAGCGGTGCCGCCAGAAGCTACGAGGTCGTCGACAAGCAAGACCACATCATCAGAGCTCAAGGCATCAGCGTGAATATGCAGCTCATCGGTGCCATATTCCAAACCGTACGTCTCGAAGATAGTATTCCGAGGCAGTTTGCCGGGTTTGCGTGCGGGCACAAAGCCTACACCCATCTTCAGAGCTACGGGAGCACCCAGCATAAAGCCACGAGCCTCGGCTCCTACCACCTTCGTGATGCCGGCATCCTTGAAGGCATCGGCCATTTCGCCTACCAGTGTTGTAAAGGCCTGCGCATCAGCAAAAACGGGCGTTACATCCTTAAACATAATACCTGGCTGGGGATAGTTCGGAAGGCTAATAACAAGGCTTTCATAGTCAATAGTGCTCATGGGGGTCCTTTTCGTGGGGATACTCAAACAGCAGCTTATTGTACTACTACCCGCACCAATTCGACCAAAAAGCACTTTTCATTCGCTTTTGCCTCCAAGGCAACGTACAATGAGTCTCTGTTCACGGTTACCAAGAAACCGTAGGAAACCCAGGTACGCACAACGCTTCCTCATGCTTGTTCGTGCCGCGATTGAAAAAGAGGAACCCATGGATATGTCCAAGGAGCAGTGGGCTCAGGTCACTGCACAATTTGCAACGCTCAAAGAGCGGTCTCCCTTTTATGCAAAGAAGTTTGAAGACTTCGATCTTGCTGCTATCAAAACCATAGAGGATTTCCGCAAACTTCCCTTCACTGACAAAAGCGACCTTCGTGACGCCTATCCGTTGGGAATCGCTGCGGTGCCGCCCGAAAAAATCGTGCGTATTCACAGCTCTTCGGGTACAACGGGCACGCCGGTCATCATCCCTTACACCAAAAAGGACGTGGATGACTGGGCGATCATGTTTGCCCGTTGCTATGAGTATGCAGGCATCACTCCTGATGACCGCATCCAGATCACGCCAGGGTATGGCCTGTGGACCGCAGGCATCGGCTTTCAATTGGGTTGTGAGCGTTTGGGGGCTATGGCCATCCCTATGGGACCCGGCAACACGGACAAGCAGTTGCAGATGATGCAGGATTTGGAGGCCACCGTTCTTTGCGCTACGAGCTCGTATGCCTTGCTTCTTGCCGAGGAACTTGCCAAGCGCGGCATAAAGGACAAGGTGAAACTCCGCAAGGGCGTTATTGGTTCTGAACGTTGGGGCGACAAGATGCGCGCTCGTATTGCCAGCGAGCTGGGCGTTGAACTCTTCGACATTTACGGGCTTACCGAGATTTATGGTCCCGGTATTGGCATCAACTGCCGAGCTGATAGCGCTATGCACATCTGGAGCGACTATGTGTTTGTCGAAATCGTTGACCCGCGCACGGGTGAGCCGGTGCCCGATGGCGAAGAGGGCGAAATTGTGCTGACTACGCTGCAGAAGGAAGGCGCGCCGCTGATTCGCTTCCGCACCCATGACCTGAGCCGCTTCGTGCTTGGCGATTGCCCCTGTGGCCACAACGAGCATCCCCGAATTGACATCATCACTGGTCGCACTGATGACATGGTGAAGGTGAAGGGCGTGAACATGTTCCCTGCTCAGTTCGAGGAGATCCTGGCCTTTACGGACGGCGCTTCTTCCGAGTACCAGATTATGATTGATCATTTGAACGGTCGCGATATCTTGACTTTCTTCTTCGAGACCGCTGCTACCGGCGAAGAGAAGGAAAAAATCGAAAAACAGCTGGCAGCTTTATTCAAGGCCAAGTTGGGTATGACTCCCGAGGCAAAAGGCGTGGCGCTGGGGGAACTGCCCCGCTCAGAAAAGAAGACCAGGAGAATTTTCGATAACCGCTACTAAAGGATCGGAGCAGGGAGCGGATCGTAGCAGAGAGCGCCTCTGAAGATATCGGGGCGGAGAGGACTCCTGAAGAAATCGGAACAGGGAGCGCCTCTGTGAAGGATTGCTTCTTTTTTGCGGAGGTAGGCTTTGCAGGGGCGCAAGCTTTGCGGAGGCAGGCTTTGCGGGGGCGCAAGCTTTGGGGGGGCGCAAGTCGCAGACTTTTGCGGCGGGGACGAGATGCTCAACGAGGCGGAGAAGCTCTGCTGGCAGAATGTGTGTTTGGCGTTGAGTTTTCAAGCTCTTGCTGGTTGAACTGCTAAAATAGCAAACTTAGACGCCTATTTTCATGCAGCAAGAGATATCGAAATTCCCCCGGCAGGGGCTAAAAGGAGTTTTCATGGCCTTTGGTAAGAAGCGCAAAGAGCAGGAAGCTGCCGTTATGAGTCGCCAGCTTTCCGCTCATAGCGACGACCCCATGAGTCGCTATTCGCGCAACTCGGAAGTCTATGCGCGTAAAAAGGAAGCCATCTTGGAGTCCTATTCTCGCAATAACAATCAGAACTATTCCCATAAGCGCGCCAAGAAGGGCAGCCGTGCCAAGAAGGTTGTCGCGGGCGTTCTGTCCGTGTTTTTGCTCGCGGCAATGGGTGTGGGTGCTTGGGCCATCATGTTTTTCAACGAGGTGAACGAAGACCTGAAGGGCAGCCACAGCGAACAGGAAGAGATGGATATCAAAGAAGCCCTGATTAGCACTAAGAGCTTTAACGAACCATTCTATATTCTGCTCTTGGGCTCTGACTCGCGCGACGAGGACGACTTCACGGGCTCGCGTTCCGACACCAATATCTTAACGCGCATCGATCCGGTGAACAAAGTGGTCACCATGGTATCTATCCCTCGCGATACCATGATCGATATCGAAGGTTACGGCACCAACAAATTCAACGCCGCACGTGCTTATGGTGGAGTAGCAGGCGTTATCCGTGAAACTACGAAATTGACAGGTGTCGAGGTTTCTCATTACGTTGAAATTGGCTTCACAGGCGTTATGGACCTGGTGGACTCTATTGGTGGTGTCGAAGTCGATGTGCCTTATGCCATCCATGATGATGATGCATGGGTCGATATCGAAGCTGGATATCAGACGCTGAGCGGCTGGGATGCGCTGGGTTTTGCGCGGAGTCGCCAGTATGCTGATGGCGACTTTACGCGAACTTCCAATCAGCGCCTGCTGATCAAGGCGCTTGTTGACAAGGTGATGGCGTTCGACTTGAGCCAGATGGAGGCTGCTATCCGTGCGGGGGCCAAATGTGTTGACACCGATATGTCGCTGCTCGAGATCTTCAGCTTGGCAATGAATTTCAAGGATGGTTTCACCATGTATTCGGCGATGGTCCCGTCCACGACGGCGGATATCGATGGGATTTCCTATGTCATCTGCGATCGTACGGGTTTGGCCGCGATGATGAAAATCGTGGAAGAAGGCGGAGACCCCAGCACGCTGCAGACCAATGGTTCTGTCATCGGAAGCTCATTGTTGTAATTCGTTTCACCGTACAGCGATGGCGCAATCACTTCAGGCAGGGTTGCAAGGTCGGCCTGAAAGCTGCCTTATGGGCTGTTTCCCAATTTTGAACTTGCGCCTTTGATGTCGAGCGAGTAAAATTTGAAAGCTAGTGTGTGCCTCTGGGGCATTCCTGAGTGGGTCCTGAGCGTCTCGATACCCGGGTGCTTCAGCTCCTTGGCGCCGCTCAATCTATAGGAAAAAAGAAAGGAACGTACTTGAAGGTTCGAAAACAGAAACCTCACAGTATGTAATTCCTTCGGCTTCCTCTTGGCAGCCGAAGGTTCGGCTGTGACACGTCTTTTGCAAAGCATCTCTGCGCCACTTTTGTTGACGTCTGTTTTGCTGCGTCGCGTGCCAAAGATAAAGGGGAAGTACCATGCTCTATCTCTCTCAAATTACGGGAAAACCGGTGATTGACTCCGATGGTGAGCGTATCGGTGTCATTTCTGACCTGGCTATTCAGACCGGTGAAGTGTTCCCGCGCGTCACCAGCCTGGCTTTTCAAGGTCCGGGTCGTGTGCCCTTCATGATTTCATGGCGCAAATACGTTGACCAGTTCGATGAGGAAGGCATCAAGCTTTTCGTTAAGGGCATCGATATCCGTTTCAGCTATCTGCAACCCGACGAAGTGCTGCTTGCTCGTGACCTGATGGATCGCCAGATCGTTGATA
The DNA here is from genome assembly GCA_964346845.1 of uncultured Eggerthellaceae bacterium. GTDB lineage: Bacteria > Actinomycetota > Coriobacteriia > Coriobacteriales > Eggerthellaceae > CAKUOV01. The sequence continues at coordinate 4,619 of CAYFWL010000034.1, forward strand.
CTCAGGGTATGAAGGTTGTGCGCGTTAACGACCTGAAGCTGTCCGAGTCGGGCACGCAGCTTCGCTTGCTGGGCGCCGAGGTGGGTGCGCGGGGTATTTTGCGCGGTCTGCACCCGCTCTTGGAGAGGGCGGTGGTTTCCCTTGCCAAGGAGGTGAAGCATCCCGTTGAAGAGCAGATCATCGCGTGGAACTACATGGACCTGCTGGACCGTGACCTTTCGGAAGTTCAGCTTTCGGTGACCCATAAGCGCTTGGACGAGCTGCATCCTGCCGACGTCGCCGACATTTTGGAGCAGCTGGATCCCCAGCAGCGCGCCAATGTGTTCAAGCATCTGGACATGAACCAGGCAACAGAAGCCATTTCTGAAATGGAAGACGAGTATCAAACGGAGTTCATCGAGGATCTGCCCGATGCTCAGGCATCCGTCATGTTGGCAAAGATGGACCCTGACGAGGCTGCCGACATTGTGCGCGACCTGTCATACGAGAAGGCAGAAACTCTGTTGCGCCTGATGGGAGTAGAGGAAGCAACGGAAATACGCGAACTTCTGGGCTATAAGGACGGCACGGCAGGGGGCATGATGACCACCCAGTTCGTGCAGGTGCACGAAGAGGATTCGGTACATGATACCATTGAGGTGCTGCGTGCTCTCGATGAGGATCACCCTTCCATCCACTGTGTTTACGTGTGCGACGAATACGACAAGTTCATCGGTGTCGTGTCTTTGCGTACCTTGGTGCTGGCGCCCGATGCCAAGCGCATGGGCGATGTGATGTTCGATGAGATTATTTCGGTGCCGCCCGATACGCTTGAGGAAGATGTTGTCGAGAACATCTTCAAATACAATCTTCCGGCTCTGCCTGTTGTTGATGAGGACGGCTCTATCCTGGGTATTGTCACCACCGATGACGCGTGGGATGCGGTAGAAGAAGATGCCGCCGAAAAGAAGGTCAAGGTCCCCGTTGTCATGGGCGTCACCTTGGGTGCCCTGGCGTTTTTGGCTCTGTATACCGTCGTTTTGTTGCAAGCACTGCATTTTCCCTGGAGCTAAGCTATGGTGATGAAGGAAGAGGAACTCATCGAGCTGGCAACTTCCACCGGTGAAGAAGCGGCATCGAATGAGACGAAAAAGGAAAGTGCGAAAAAATCCAAGCTGGTGCTTATCTTAGCGGCGATGGGCCCTGGTGTCATTACGGCTATGGCAGGTAACGACGCTGGTGGCATTGCAACATATTCCCAGGTAGGAGCTCTGTTTGGATACAAAACCCTCTGGGCTCTTCCCCTTATGTGCCTGCTGTTGGTGGTCGTTCAGCTGACGGCTAGCCGCATGGGCGCGGTTTCGGGCAAGGGGTATGCAGCTCTGATCCGTGAACGCTTCGGCATTCGCCTCACCGCTTTAGCTATGGTGGCGTTGCTCATTGGTAACGTGGCTACCATCATTTCCCAGTTTGCCGGCATCGCGAGCGGTATGGAAATGTTCGGCGTTTCCAAGTACTTTACGGTGCCTGTGGCGGCGTTGGTGGTGTGGATGCTGGTGGTCCGTGGCAACTACAAGCAGGTGGAACGCGTGTTCTTGGCTATTTCGCTGGTGTTCATCGCCTACGTGGTGGCTGCAATCATGGCCAAGCCCGACTGGAGCGATGCCCTAACGAGCACCGTGACGCCCGTGATTCTGCAAGACACCAACTATATTTCCCTGATGATTGCTATGGTTGGTACGACCATTGCGCCCTGGATGATTTTCAATATGCAGAGCAACATTGTGGAAAAAGGCATGACCGTGGATGACGCGCTGCCCATGCGTGTCGATGCTATTTCGGGCACGGTGGTGGCGTGCGTGGTGGCGTGGTTCATTGTGGTCACGACGGGCTCGGTGCTGTATCCTGAGGGCATTGCGATCGATAGCGCCGCCGATGCAGCTCGTGCATTGGAGCCTTTCGCGGGTCCCTACGCTGAGATGCTTTTCGCAGTGGGGCTTATCGGTGCATCTTTTCTGGCTGCCTGCGTGCTTCCGCTGACCACCGCTTTCGTTATCTGCGAGGCTTTTGGTTGGGAAGCGGGTGTGAGTTTCACCTGGAAAGAAGCCCCTCTGTTCAAGGGCATTTTGACCTTTGTGATTATCCTTTCGGCTGCCGTCGTGTTGGTGCCCAATATCAATCTGATGTCGGTTATGCTTTTCTCTCAGTTTGTTTGCGGCGCTATCTTGCCGGTGCTGCTGGTGTTTATGGCGCTCATCAGCTCCGATAAGCGCATTATGGGAAAGTATGTTTCGGGTCGTATTGCCCGGGTGCTGATTTGGGCAACGGTTGTTGTTGTGACGCTTTTGATGGTGGCCCTGCTGGTTATGAAGGTGCTGGGGATTGGGTAGGTGATGTCTGTGATGGCGATGAATCTCTCCGAAGAAAAAAACGCTCTCCGTAAACAGGTAATTGCACGACGCGATGCCATGGATTTCACGGAGCGCCAGCGCAAGAGCGAGCGTATTTGCCAGAGAGCTGTAGAGCAGCTGTGCGGCCGTTTCGCCGAGCGTTCCGCGCAAGATCCTGTTCCTGTGGTGGGCTTGTTTTCGGCGCTCGGAAGCGAGGTTGATCTGCGCGGGGTGGTGCGTGCTGCGTGCGTGCAGGGGTGGAAGATCGCTCTTCCTCTGATGGTGAAACAGGATGAAGCTCCTGGCTTTACCATGGTCTTTGTGGAAGTGGATGACCAGAGTGCTCTTCTGCGCGAAGAGGCGTTTTTGGCCAAACCTGCCAAGAGCCTGGATCCGGCTGATTTCGATTTTGTGCGCTTTCCCCTGATTGAGCCTGAAGCACTGGATGCGTTGCTTATCCCCCTGGTAGCCTTTGACGCGGAAGGGGGTCGCCTGGGATATGGCGGCGGTAACTACGATCGCTACTTGCCTCGACTGCGTCAGGACTGCTGGCTTGCAGGCGTCGCTTTCGACGAGCAGCAGGTGCCACGCGTTCCTCGTGCAGGCTTTGACCGAGCTCTTCCCCAGATCATCCACGCCTGATTTTCTGACAAGGGGACAGGTGATTTGTCATAAGTGCGCGCACTTATGACAAATCACCTGTTCCCTTGTCAGACACGAGAGCAGAGAGCAGCAGCGTCTCATGGTCTCGCTGATGGGTTCTTCGGCGTCGCTAGAGCGTCAGCAACTGCTCAAAGCTGGCAATTGTGATATCTGCGGGATCGTCGTTGATAGAGCCGTTGGTCCCATAGCCGTAATCTACAGCCACAGAAAAAATGCCTGCGTTGCGTGCTGCGCGCACATCACCTGCCGAATCACCCACATACACGGTCCTTTTTGGCAAGGAGCCTATCTCTTCCATGATTTTTATCAGACCGGTAGGATTAGGCTTGCGAGGATAATCAGGTCCCTCGCCGCGCACTATCCGAAAGGTGTTGGGAAGATAGCGCATAATAGTGCGTTTGGCGTGATCGTCGCGCTTGTTGGAGAATACGGCAAGCTGTGCCCCTTTTTGCGCAAGAACCTGCAATGTCTCATTAACCTGGGGATAGGGAGCCGTCTGATCAAGGCCACGTTCCGCGAAGATTTCGTTCCAGAGAGCGAGAACCTGCTGCACCTCCTCTTCGGAAGCGCTTGCAGGAAGCGCTTGGCGCAGAAGCCCTAAAAGGCCGCTTCCAAAAAAGCTATAGATTTCTTCTGGTGTGTAGGTGCGGTGACCTGCTTGGGCGAGAGTATGGTTGGTAACCGCGATGAAGTCGGGCATGGTGTCGAGCAAGGTGCCGTCCAAGTCGAAGATATAGGCGTCAAAGCGCAGTGTCATTAAAACGCTCCTTCGGTAAAACCCGAGATTTCCCGGGCTGCAAAATCGTTGGAGCGGGTAACGGGACTCGAACCCGCGAATGCGAGCTTGGGAAGCTCGTGCCTTACCACTTGGCGATACCCGCATATAAATGCAGTGTAATTATAGCGTAGCAGTAGCCCTCTGCCGAGAAATTCTTTTTACGGCATGCTGTGCTGATACAATAAGTGTCTCTACTCGTGCAAAAACTTACAGGAGGAGCTCATGTCAAACGACTCGAAACGCAAGTTTGTTCTGTACGACACCTTCGAATCCATCAACGAAGTCGACCCCCGTCTGTACGAAAAATACGACGTCAAGCGCGGATTGCGCAATGCCGACGGTACTGGTGTGGTTACGGGCATTACCAATGTTGCAAATGTTCACGGGTACATCGTTGACGATGGTGAAAAAGTGCCTGACGATGGCCATTTGTGCTATCGAGGCTATGATTTGTACGATTTGGTAGATGCCGACGCAGTGGATAAGCGCTTCAATTTTGAGGAAGTGGCCTATCTGATGCTTGCAGGCAGCCTACCCACGCAGCAGCAGCTGGATGATTTTGTGGAGCTTATCGATGCTCAGCGCGAGCTGCCTGACGGCTTTACTGCCAGCATTTTCTTCGGAGGCCATGCGCCTAATATTATGAACCTTCTTTCTCGCGTTGTTTTAAGCCAATACGCCTATGACCCTCATGCTGAAGACCGCACGCCGGCTCACGAAATCGATGTGGCTCTTTCCCTTATCTCCAAGCTGCCACGTGCTGCGGTTTTTTCCCATTACGCTGTTGAACATCGCTTCAACAATGGGTCGTTGATCATTCATCCGTTTATTCCGGGGCAATCAACGGCGGAAACAATTCTTTCTATGCTGCGCTCCGATCGTGAGTTTACTCAGACCGAGGCACGCATGCTGGATATCATGTTATGTACGCATATGGAGCACGGTGGCGGTAACAATTCTGCTTTCACCACGCATGTGCTGAGCTCATCCGATACCGATGCGTATTCGGCCTATTCGGCGGCTATCGGATCTTTGAAGGGTTTTCGTCATGGCGGCGCCAATGTAAAGGCGTACGACATGCAGGAGGATCTGAAGGCACAGGTTGCTAACTGGGAAAATGAGGATGAAATTGCTGCATACTTGGAAAAGGTTTTAGCCAAGGAAGCTTTCGACAGAAGCGGACTGATTTATGGAGTTGGTCATGCGGTCTACACCAAGAGCGATCCCCGTGCGCGTATTTGCCACAGCTTTGCGCGAAAACTCGCTGTTGGTACGGAGTTTGAAGCCGAGCTGGGTTTGATTGAGCGCGTGAGTGCTCTGGCTCCCCAGATTATTGCTGAAGCTAAGGGTATGGGTCCCGATGAGATTAGCGTCAATGTTGATATGTATTCGGGCTTCGTCTACTCCATGTTGGGAATTCCCGAAGATTTGTTTACGCCGCTGTTCGCCTGCGGGCGCTTCCCCGGTTGGGTGGCTCACCGTTTTGAAGAGATCGTGGCTGGTAAACGCATCATCCGTCCGGCGTATATAAACACGCGCCATGCCCTGCGTCCCTACACTCCCATCGAGGAGCGCTAAGGCTTGAGGGTGAGTTTCGGCCGCACGGCGAAAAGGCTCGTCGTGCGGTTCGTTCGCCGTGCTTTGGAGCTGCTCCTGTCGGGGGTGCAAACTTAGCTCCGGCCATAAAGAGGATTCGAAACGAAGATCCTTCCTGAATTCAGGTTTAGGGGGTTTATTCGCTCCCTCTTGTCTTCCGCTGCCCCCTCATCAGGGTTGTAGGACACCTATGCCGGTGGGCGTATATGCTCTGTGCCTTCATCACACAAAAAGGGCTACCGTAAGGTAGCCCTGGTGTTCTCTGGCGGAGGAAGTAGGATTTGAACCCACGGAGCCTCTCAGCTCAACAG
>CAYFWL010000034.1:10345-15554 GCA_964346845.1 uncultured Eggerthellaceae bacterium
CGATATTGACGCCTGCCGAAGTTGTTTTCTGATTTGTGCTGGCATTGCCTTAATTATGTAAGCGGGCTGCTGAGCCTGAAGTAACCTTGCGGTTTCGGCTTGATCGACCTTCTGAAAAAGAAAACGCCCGGAGACCCGGGCGATAGCATTCTGGCGGAGGAAGTAGGATTTGAACCCACGGAACCTTGCGGCTCAACAGTTTTCAAGACTGCCGCCTTCAACCGCTCGGCCATTCCTCCTTTTATAGTTTCAATGTGCGCAAACGCGCCAATCGAAGCGGCTACAAGGATACCATATAATTGCATTCATGACCGACGAAGACTACATGCAACTTGCAATCGAGGAAGCTCAGCGTGCCTGGAACCTGGACGAGGTGCCCATTGGCGCGGTGGTGGTGTATAACCCTCTCGATAAGGGAACGCGCCGTCCCCTTTTGCCGGAGCCGCGCATTATCGCTCGTGCCTGCAATCTGCGGGAAAGTACGCAAGATCCTGCTGGTCATGCTGAGTTTCTCGCTCTGAAGGCCGCCGCAAAAGAGCTGGGTACCTGGCGCTTGACGGGTTGTACCGTGTATGTGACGCTGGAGCCCTGCATCATGTGCGCGGGTCTGATGCATCAGGCGCGTATCGATCGTTGTGTGTACGGCGCCCACGATCAGAAGGCAGGCGCCCTGGGCACCCTGTACGAAATGAATGCTGACGCACGTTTGAATCATACGTATCCTGTGGAGGCAGGAGTGCTCCAAGCGGAGTGCTCCCAGCTTTTGACCAGCTACTTTGCCAATAAGAGGAAGAAGTAGGACCTTATGACTCACGATAAAAACCACGTTGACCTTATTGGCATGGCTTACCAGAATGCTCGCGTTGAAGGCGTTCGGCTGCGTGTGGGGAATGCTTGCCGACAAGCGCGGCAAAAGAGACAAGTGGTGCAAGGGGGCACTGCCCAAGCCGAAGGAGCGCCGTTTTGCGCGGAGGGATCAGGCTATTTGAAGGTGATTGCTCCCGCAAAAGTGAACCTCTATCTGGAGGTGGGTGCAAAACGAGCCGACGGCTATCATCCCGTGGAGAACGTTATGCACTCACTCTTGTTGCACGATGTGCTGTATATGCGCTGCCTTTCGGCGCAGGCCTACGCTTATGAAACGGGCGTTCAGCTTAAGACATCGGCCAAGCTTGCGGGTGAGTCGCGCCCTGCAAGTGCAGATGGTCTCGCAGGTGAGGTTGGCCTTCGGGCTGATGCCCCCTCACTGCCCGGTGCCTCCTATCGCGCATCGGGCCTTAAAGTTCATCTGACCTGCACAGGAGTTGGATCCGTCGAGGCTCCCGAGATTCCTGAGGAAAAGAACATCGTCTATAAGGCAATTGTTGCGTTCGCCCAGGCTGTAGGTAGAAACGAAGAAGAAGTCATGGATGTGCATCTGGAAAAGCACATACCGCATCAGGCTGGGCTGGGTGGCGGCTCCGCTGACGCTGCCGCTGCCCTTGTGGGCGCGGCAAAGCTCTGGGGTGTTGATTCTACCGATCCTCGCCTTGAAGCAGTGGCGCGAACGCTTGGCGCCGATGTGGCGTTTTTCTTGCGGGGCGGCTGCGCTCTCTATGATGGTGTCGGCGAAAATTTTGTGCGTGCGCTGGCGACACGAAAAGACGTCGTGGTCCTTATAAAACCCTCAAGTGGTCTTTCGACTGCTGCTGTATACAATGCCTTTGATGCCAATCCCACTATGCCTACCGCCGAGCAGAAGCAGGCCCTTCGGTCTGCCGGAGCGGCTGATCAGGTCCCCCTCTTTAATGGCCTTGCCGCAGTGGCTGAGTCTTTGGACGAAAATCTGGCAGCTATTCGCGCCTGGGCTCTTTTCCAAGCAGGAGTTAAGGCCGTCTTGCTCACCGGTAGCGGCTCGTGCTCTTTTGTTATCTGCGAAAACGCGGATGCGGCTCTGGCCGTGACAGCTGCGGCGCAGGCACAAGGTTGGTGGGCGGCTTCTACCTACTTTGCTGATATCCGTGCAATGTGTGGCGCGTGCTAGAGTCAGGATCAACGTGGCTTGGCTGGTCGATTTTTGCCAAAATCAGCCAAACTGCTCATTTCTGGACAAAAAAGTCGATAATGTGTCAAATCAAACGGCAGGAAGGGATTATTCCTCCTGAACGCGAGGGAGCGCGTTGCGTTTCAGCAGGTCGCGAAAGTTCCTTTCGCCCTGCCTGAAAGATTTTGACACAAAAACGTAATTTTTGTCCAAAGGGAAGGTGAAAGTTGCGTTTTCTCTTTTGATTAACCAATAGGCGGCTGATTGTTCTTTAAATTGCGAATAAAATCCAGCAGCTTGCGCCAAAAGGTGTAGATAAACACATCTTCGGGTCGATGTTTGTACTGCGGGTATTTCTTGAGGAATCTCCAGTTGCAAACGCGCACAATAATAAGGCCTAAAAGAGCGGCAACCAAGAAGCTGCCGAACAGCTCACCAGCGAATATGTTGTTATCCAGCACGGTGAGCAGCGTGATAATGCCCAGCACAATGCAAAGCACTACTGAAATGACGGTAAAAAAATCAATGACGATTTGCTTGGCGCGCGCAGAGGGAAAACGGAAGCGCGCAATGAGGTAAATGAGCACGGCAAGAGCAACCAGGAAGGCGGCAAAAGGAGCAATGCGTGTCAGTCGAATGAAAAACATAGGGCCTCATGGCTTCGTCGCGGAAAATCCACCCAAGATAAAAAGACGCGTGGCGGAGAGCTGGGGATTTGAACCCCAGATACCCTTATGGGGTATACACGCTTAGCAGGCGTGCTCCTTCGGCCTCTCGGACAGCTCTCCTTGACCATGCGTGCCCGTAATTCTACCATCACTTATACTCGAACGGTGAGACAATCTAGGCCAATTTACGAAAAAATTGGGGAATGCTGACCGCCTTTTGTGATCTTGCACGGGCTATCGTAATCTTTTGCTTGGATAATCCCCTGAAAAAGATTCTTCGTGGTATATATACTTCTCGGTAAAAGAAAGGAATCGAGTGGCAGATAAAAGCAACATTGTGCTTATTGGTATGCCGGGCGCAGGGAAGTCTACCCTAGGCGTTGTGCTGGCTAAGATTCTGAACTACGATTTTCTCGACACCGATCTGGTAATCCAAAAGAAGTATGGCCAAACGCTTCAAGCAATCATTAATGAGCGAGGGCCGCTGGGTTTTATCGAGGCGGAAAACCAGGTGCTGGGAGAAATCGACGTGGAGCATACGGTAATCTCCACGGGTGGCAGCGCGGTGTATTCTGCTGAAGCTATGGAGCATCTACGGCAGCACGGTACCGTTGTCTACCTGAAGATTTCTTCCGAAGAGCTGGTGAAGCGCTTGGGCGACCTGGAGGAGCGTGGTGTGGTTATGAAAGCCGGCATGAGCAGGGGATTGATTGATTTATACGAGGAGCGTTTGCCTCTATATCAGCAATGGGCTGAGATTACGGTGGATGTTGAGGGCATGTCGATTACGAAAGCAGCTCGTAAAGTGGCTGCGAAGCTTGCGAGTTTGAGTGCACGCTAATATGACGTGCTCTGGGATAGGCATATTCGATGACTGACGAACAAAAAATGGCCAAGCGTGACCCTGAGAGGCTGGGTCGCGATCGAATCGGAAAACTGCTGCTGGAGTTCTCCATTCCGGCAATCCTCGGTATGGCGTTCAATACGCTGTACAATATCATTGACACGGCGTTTCTGCAGCACTCCGTAGGGGATGCCGGCGCGGCGGTAGCAACGCTGGCGTTTCCTGTTATGACCTTGCTCATGGGCTTCACGCTGTTGGCGGGGCAGGGCGGCAATGCTCTAGCAGCCATTCAAATGGGAGAGGGCAAGCTCCCTCAGGTGGAAAAAACTCTGGGCAATACGGTGTTTCTGCTCATTGTTATGGCGCTGGTCGTGGCCGTGGTTTCCGTCTTCGGTATCGATTGGATTTTGACGGTGATTTCTGCGCCGGACGACCTGCGCGAATCAACCCAAGCCTTTTTACAGATTGTTTGCTGTGGCTTTGTGTTTCAGTCCCTCGGTATGGGAGTGGGTAATTTTTTGCGTACTGCGGGGCGACCCAACCTGGCCATGCTCACCCAAGCTATTGGCACGCTGACCTGTATCGTGCTGAACTACCTGTTTGTGATGGTTCTCAGCTGGGGTGTTGTGGGGAGTGCGTGGGCTACGATTCTAGGCCAGACGGCGGGTATGATTCCAACCATAGGTTACTTCCTTGTGTCGAAGACAGCGCCTTTCCGTCTGCGCCTTGTTAATTTGGCTCCGGATTTTCGCCTGATGGGCCGTATTTTGACCATGGGTATCGCATCGTTTGTCACCCAGGTGGGTTCTATGTTTGCAAATCTGGTGTTCAATCTGGTGGTTACGCAATACGCGCTGGTTGACGGCGTTTCAGCGGACACTGCTCTGGCGGCTTTGGGCATTGCCATGAAAGCAACCTCGTTTGCCTTTACCCCCATACTGGGCATCATGATTGCCGCCCAGCCTATTATCGGTTTCAACTTTGGCGCAAAGCTATGGAACCGCGTGCTTGCTGCCTTGAAATGGTCCGTGGTGGCAGCTGTAGTGGCGGGTTTTCTCTTTACGGCGTTTGCTGTTTCTGTGCCGGGTTCTATTGTGGGTATCTTTGGCGTAAAGGACGAGGGTTTCGAGATTGCCACGCAAGCGCTGATGGTTATGACCATCTTGTTCGGGCCTGTAGGTTTTCAGGTGATGGGTTCAAGCTACTTTCAGAGCAGCGGTCAGCCAATCAAGAGCGCCATTTTGGAGATGACGCGCCAGATTCTCTTCCTGATTCCTATGTACCTTCTTCTTCCGCCGGTTTTCATGCGCTTGTTCGGGTTTACGGGTTTGCAGAGCATCATGGCCTGTCTGCCCGCGTCCGACTTTGCCAGTATTTGTGTAACCACCTGCTTTGTGGTGCACGAGATTCGCAAGATTCGCCGTTGGCGCGATGAAGCGGTGGGGAAGGGTCTTCCGGTGGATGAGCTTCCAAAAGAGGGCGACCAGCCTTTGGAGAAGAAGGCGGCAATGCAAAAAACGGCGATGCAGGAGATGGTGGCTCAAAATTCCGTGCTGGAGCAGACGCCTGCGGTGTTGAAGCCCATTCAAACTCCGCTCCAAAGAAGACCGCAGTGCTGAGCCCTGTTTCAAAGAAGACCGTGAAGACTGCGGAGGCCGTGAAGACCGTGAAGAC
>CAYFWL010000035.1:0-9974 GCA_964346845.1 uncultured Eggerthellaceae bacterium
TATTCATATCTCAGGGTATCGGTGTCATATTCGGGCTGGCCGAACACGAAGAAGTTGCGGCTGTCCACGCTCTTGGCCAAATACACGCCCGCGCGATCGCTCATCGCGAGAATCTCAAGCTGCGGGTTGCGCTCGATATCCTCAGCGCTCACCTCCGTATAGCGAGAATGGGGCGCCATGAACACATCGTCGAAGCCGCGTACCAGAGGTGAACTTGGCTTGATCACCCGATGTTCAAATACACCGAGGCGCTTCTCGCCCAGCTCGTGTTTGGGCACGCCATAGTGGAAAAAGATACCGGCCTGAGCGCCCCAGCAAATATGCAGTGTGCTGTGCACATGAGTTTTGGACCAACTCATGATATCGCAGAGCTCATCCCAGTAATCCACCTGCTCGAAGTCGAGCTGCTCCACTGGTGCTCCCGTGATGATCATGCCGTCGTAGTGTTTGTCCTTGATGGCATTGAACTCGGTGTAGAAATTGTCTAAGTGCTGTCCTGGAACGTTTTTCGACTCATGGCTGATGGTGCGCAGCAGCTCGATTTCAATCTGCAGCGGCGTGTTGGACAGTTTGCGCAGGATTTGAGTTTCCGTAGCAATTTTTGTCGGCATCAGATTCAGAATCAACAGTTTGAGCGGGCGGATGTCCTGACTGATGGCGCGGCGCTCTGTCATGACAAAGATGTTTTCGCTCTCGAGGATTTCGGTTGCGGGCAGTTGGTCGGGAATTCGGATGGGCACGGTGATTCCTTTGGGCGTCTGGGGGCTTTATTTTCGAGCATGTTCTATAATACTTGAACTGAAATAGGTTTTATTCAGTATTAATTGATACCGAGTTATCGTATCTTTCAATAACAAGCGGTCGTTTTGGAAGGAGATCAGCCATGGCTGAACATGTGGGCACTATCTGCGTACAGGGCGGTTATCGACCGGGTGATGGCGATCCACGGCAGCTTCCCATTTACCAGAACACCACCTGGAAATACGATACAGGTGAGCACATGGCACGTTTGTTCGACCTGGAAGAAGAGGGCTACTTCTATTCGCGCTTGCAGAATCCCACCAACGATGCGGTGGCAAAAAAGATTGCCGAGCTTGAAGGCGGCACCGCCGCCATGCTGACCGCTTCGGGTATGGCAGCCAACTTTTTCGCCCTATTCAATATTGCCGGTGCAGGTGATCATGTTGTTGCGAGCAGCGCTCTTTACGGGGGCACTTTCAACCTGCTGTCCCATACGATGAAGCGCATGGGTTTGACATGCACGTTTGTGGATCCTAATTGCTCTGATAACGAGCTGGCGGCGGCGTTTCAGCCGAATACCAAATTGGTGTTTGGCGAGACTATCGCTAATCCCGCTCTGGTGGTGTTGGATATCGAGCGTTTTGCTGCAGCGGCCCATGCCCACGGTGTTCCCCTGATTATAGACAACACGTTCCCTACGCCCATCTTATGCAAGCCTTTCACGTGGGGCGCCGATATCGTGACCCATTCCACGACCAAGTACATGGATGGGCATGCGGCCGCGCTCGGCGGTGCCATTGTTGATTCCGGTAATTTCGACTGGATGGCCCATGCCGACAAGTTTGGCGATTTGTGTACCCCCGATGCGAGCTATCACGGCGTGGTGTATGCCGAGCGTTTCGGCAAAGAGCGGGCTTTCATCACCAAGGCAACGGTGCAGCTCATGAGGGATTTGGGTCCCGCTCAATCGCCTCATAATGCTTTTTTGACCAATTTGGGTTTGGAGAGCCTGCATGCGCGCATGCCGCTTCATGCAGCAAACGCCCTGAAGGTTGCCCAGCATTTGGCACAGCATCCTCGGGTAGCATGGGTGAGCCATCCGTCTTTGCCGGGTGACGTTAACTTCGAGCGCGCGCAGAAGTACCTTCCCAACGGCAGCTGTGGCGTGGTGAGCTTCGGGCCCGAAGGCGGTCGCGACGCAGCTGAGTCCTTCATGGCGAAGCTGAAGGTCGCCCAGATTGCTACTCATGTGGCCGACGCCAAGACCTGCGTGCTGCATCCGGCGAGCACCACCCATCGCCAGATGAGCGATGAGGAGTTGACGGCATGTGGGATCTCTGGTGATCTCGTTCGTTTGAGCTGTGGTATCGAAGATGTGCGTGACCTGATTGCCGATATCGATCAGGCACTGGAGTAAGAAGGTCTTTCGGGGGTTTTTGGAGGGCCGGGGCCTACGGATTTTTTATCCGCAGGCTCTTTCTTGCGGTTTTGCCATAATTTTTGCCAAAAAGCCGATTTGACAGAAAAAATGAGTGGTTTTCCCGTTGTTTTGTATGAAAAGTTCCTCTTAATAAGGGTCTTTCATGCCGTTTTGGCGTGTAACATGCAATAGTGGGTCTTTAATTTTCTGTCAAATCGGCTTTTTGGCATTTTTTTCTTGCATATCGTGATAATCCTTGGGGTCGGCAAGGGTCCATCGTCGTGCGATGCGTGCAAGCTCCCTCTTTTTCAGGAGAAAATTGCTGCACCGTGGCTTTCGGTGCACGCCAAGTGCACGGGCAATCTCTTCTGCGACGCGGTCGAGCTCAAGCTCGTCGCTGCCCTGGATTCGTGCTATGCCAATGAGGGTGTAGCCCTGTGCCGTGAGAAAATTACGGCGCATTGCGTCCTGTGCGATTTTCTCGGAGCCCGTATGCAGGTCGCTATCGTACTCGACGATCACCTTTTTCTGAGGCCAGCAAAAATCGGCTTTGAAATATGATTTGCTTGTCAAATGTTTCAGAGCGCGCGGAATCTCAATTCGGTAGTTGCATTTGAAATCACGCAAACCATAGCCGCCGTGATTGTTGAATAATCCCAGGCGAACGGCTATTTCGCATTCCTTGGGAGATGCTGTGTTCGCGTAAATAGCCCGCAATGCTTGTCGTGCTCTCTCCTTTCCGGAAAACTTGCCTGCTGATTCGACGGCTTGGCAGAGGCGTTTCGGAGTGGTTAAAGGCCCTCTTTCGATGATGCCCGTTGGGCTGAACTCGTTTTTCGCGTAGCAGCCACAGAATTCAGTTCCCAGCAAGACGAGTTCAGGAAGTGCCAAAACGCCCGCCATCTGAACAAAGGTGAGTTCAGGAGAGGAGACGAAAACATCTCGTGACACTTTTCGATAGGAAAGGTGCGTCGTGGTTTTTGGCGCGTGGATGGTAATATCCTCGGCGCTTTTAGCTCCACAACCTGCGGGGGCCATAAGGTGGAGGTGCATGCCGTGGAAAGGCGTTCCTTCGGCAAGCAGGCGGGCCTTCTGCGGGGTTCGTGCGGAAAGGGAAGAGGGGACAGCGCAGGTGGGCACTGCGCGGTTGCATTGCTCGGGGGTGGCGGTGCGCCAAAAGAGGCAGGCAGTGGTATGTCCGAGAAAAAGATTCATGGGATAAACGTACCGGGAAGGGTGCTCGATGAGTCGTTGCGACCGGTGAGCGGGTGTTGAGCAACACCTTTTCGGCGCTTGAAGGGGTCTGCTCATTTTATCCTTGTTACGCTATAATCAGGAAAAATCACATGAAAGGGGCAATTATGCGTGATCATTCTCAGCACATCGAGCTTTCTCGCGAACAGGCGGTGGAGGGCATGCTGCGCTTGTGCAACTTCGGCGCGCTTGAAGATCGCACTGAAGTGGTAAGCTTGGCCGAGGCACGTGGCCGTGTGTTGGCGCGTGATGTGCGCGCGCAAACGGAAGTCCCCAATGTGCTGACGTGCCGTATGGACTCCATTGCGGTACGCTGGGAAGACTTTGCGGAAGGAGACCCCGACACCAGCGCCTGGGTACGGGGTGTGAACTGGGAATTTGCTAATACGGGCGTTGCTATGCCAGCAGGTTTTGACACCGCTATCGTCATCGAACATGTGCGGGTCTCCGAAGACCAGCAGCAGGTGTTCCTTGATGCGGCACCCTCGAAGCAGTATGCAGGAACGCGCTCTGCGGGCAGCATCTTACAAAAGGGGGATGTGCTGGCAGCGGCAGGCACGATGATAACTCCCGACATTATGGCGCAAATCGCGAGCGGCAATGTGACCAGCGTACCCGTGGTGTGTAAGCCTCGGGTGGCCTTCATCCCCACGGGAAACGAGCTCACCACACCTGGAGGCATCGTTGCTTTTGGCCGTAATCTGGAAACCAACAGCATTTTGGCGCGGGGGAAAATTGAGCAGTGGGGAGGCCGAACGCTGCCCTTCGATATCGTGCCCGATGTGCCTGAGCTCATTGAGGCGGCGGTACTGGAAGCCTGTTCTCTGGCTGATATCGTGGTGTTGAACGCTGGGTCGTCTAAGGGATCCGATGATTGGTCCTGCGAGCAGCTGGAGGCATTGGGCCAGGTGGTCTGCCATGAAACAAACCATGGACCGGGCCACCATAGCAGTTATGCGTCGGTTAACGGCACCCCGGTGGTAGGTATTTCTGGCCCTTCGGGAGGTGCCAGTTTTACCCTGAACTTTTACCTCCGCCCGCTGATGCGCACCTGGCTGGGTCTGCCTGCCGAGGTGCCGCGCATCAAGGCGCGTCTTACGGAGGCTTTTCCAGTGAAGGCCACACAAAAAGCCGAGGAACCTCAAGGGGAGAAACGCCTTGCTTCTACCTCTGCCATTGAAAAGAGCGAGCGCGAGAGGCTGAAGACCGGTGGTGAGGTCCGCCCCAGCGTGGTGGCGCCCGAAGCGCTGTTTTATGGAATCAAGTTTGTCATGCTTGCCCAAGGCGCTGACGGCACCTTGGAGGCAACGCCGGTAAAAGGGCACGCTGGTAGCCGCGCGACCTGGGGCGCTAATGCGTACTACATGATGCCCAGCGGTCCTGGTATCATGCCTCCCGAGGCAGGCGACCTCATCGAAGTGGAGCTTCGCTAAAAAAGCACTCGGCTCAACGTTGTTTGTGGCAAGGCATGAAGCCGTCCCGATCGGGGGCAAGGAGGCAGGGTCTCCTTCGCTCAGGACTTGAGCTCGGGGTGAGGGCTACTGCGGTCGGGGTTTTAGGGGCGACTGCCGTGGGGTGTTCGCATCCCGTCTGCATTCCATCGTTGCAGGACATCCGGTGCCCCTCAGGAAGCCACTCTTTCTCGCTTTTCGTCACAGGTGGGAATCGCTCCGAGTGCAATGCGCTTCTATTTCGCTGACGATGAACCCGTTGGCATACCAAACGGTCTCGTAATGCATGTATTGCAGCACGTTCTCGTCCCAAAAGAGTTCGAGCGAAGGAGGAAAGTCCTCATCAGAGCACCAAAAGTGCACCTGCATAGTCAAATCATCAAAGACGGCGAATTGGGCGGCGGCATCAGCCTGGGGCAGAGCCTTACCTCCCAGACTCTCCAAAACGTGCATCATCTTGTCGCTTTGTTTGTCGAAGAGCTCTTCTTGACGGCGATAGAAATTGCCGGGGCTGGGAGCCGCTGCCGTTATGTGGGCGTAGAGGCTTTTCGTATTCACCATGCGCCCGCTCGCGTGGCAACGAGGTTGGGCGTATCCCAAGAGGTCGTAGAGAGTCATAGCTTCGTTGAATCCTGCCTCAATCCAGGCGCCCTCTCTCATACGCTCGACCGCACCGGTGGTCAAACTGAGGCGAAAAGGCTGCCCAAAGAAATGCAGAGGCAAAAAACCATCCTGCTTGCTAAGATTAAACCGCTCGATGATTTCCGTGTGGTCGGTCTGGCAGAACAAGAGAGCGGCATCGTGCTTTGCTTTATCGTAATTGGAAAGAGTCATAGGGCTTCTCGATTCTACTCGTTCTCGATTCTGCACGTCTGTGCGCGAGGCTTCGTTTTGCAAATTCTAACGGTTTTTTCACGAAGCGATCGGGCGCGTTCATTCTGTGCAACAATGGGCAGCGAACAAAAAGGCGTCACTGCGGTAAACGTTTTGTTGCGACCTTGTACAGAGCGGCTGCGTGTGATGTGTTGTTAAAGCCAGTCAGAACTGCAACCCCCAAGCAGCATTGCCAATCAAAAAGCACAAAACCCAAAGGAGAACACCTGCGATGAGAGCGAAATATATCCCGCGAATCGACATCCACGATCGTTCTACGCTTGCGAAGGCGCTTCCTTTACGTACGCCGTATGTGATTCATATCGACCCTGCGGATACCTGCAATTTCCGCTGCAAGTTTTGTCCATCGGGAAATCCCGAGCTGATGAAGGCCACAAAAGGGCGCGGTCATGGTCCCATGGCGCTGGAAACCTTCAAGGGGATTATCGATAGCCTGCAGGAATTCGATGATCCTATTCGCGTCATTCGCCTGTATAAAGAGGGAGAACCTTTAGTAAACCGCCATCTGCCCGAGATGGTTCGGTATGCAAAAGCGTCGTCTCAGGTGCAAAAGGTTGATACCACCACGAATGCGTCGCTTTTGACGCATGATGTGAGCCTGGCCCTTATCGATGCGGGCCTCGATCGTCTGAACATCTCGGTGGAGGGTATTACGGCAGAGCACTATATCGACTTCTCTGGTTATAAACTGGACTACGATTCCTTTGTGGAGCAGATAGCCTTCTTCTTTGAGCATCGGGGCTCGTGTCAGGTGAATATCAAGATCAACGGCGATATCCTCGACCCCGCTCAAGAGCAGCTTTTTTTTGACACCTTCGGGGATATCGCCGATGGCATTTCGGTGGAACGCACCATTGAATACTGGCCGAAGTTCGCTGATATGCAGGTGGAATACGATGATTCAACCACGCTTTTGGGTGGGCAATCGGAAGAAGTGAGCGTGTGCCCCTATGTGTTTTACGAGATGTGTATCAATTCCGATGCTACGTACAGCTTGTGCCGCTTTGACTGGAACCACGCTATGATCTTAGACCACCATGTGGGTGCGCCTCCTACACCTAAGAAAATTTGGGACAGCATTGTTCTTTGGGATTTTCAACAGGCTTTTTTGAAAAAGAATCGACAGCTTCTCACGGTTCTTTCGTGTCCGAAGTGCGGTGTGCTCAAACAAGGGGTACCTGAGAATTTAGACGAGTTTGCCGAAGAGATCCTAGACAATATGTAGTGCCTGAGGGGGATTGGTCGCGATGTTCATAACGGATGTTTCTCTCGATTGGAGCAGGATCGATGAAGACAGTTACCTGAGAAAAATCGAGGCTCTTCGCCGTCTTGACCATCTTTCCTTTAGCAAGTCCGTGACTTTTTTTGTAGGAGAAAACGGCAGCGGGAAATCGACGCTTCTGGAAGCCCTTGCGGTCGCGGAGGGCTTTAATCCCGAAGGGGGTACCCGTAATTATTCGTTCTCTACCTACGATTCGCACTCTGAACTTTACGATGCAATCAGGCTCTTTCGCACGATGAGGGCATCATGGGGCTATTTTCTTCGCGCCGAGAGTTTCTACAATGTTGCCACTAAGGAAGAAGAATACGGAAACGATGTCGGCGGACACTCGCTCAAGCTTCATAAAAGGTCTCATGGGGAGAGCTTTCTTGATCTGGTGCAGAACAGCTTTTCGGGAGAGGGGCTCTATCTTCTTGATGAGCCGGAAGCGGCGCTGTCTCCCCAGCGGCAATTGACCTTGCTGATTGAAATCGATCGCTGTCGAAAACAAGGAGCGCAATTTATAATCGTCACGCATTCTCCTCTTTTGCTCGGGCTTCCCGATGCGGAGATACTCAGTTTTGATGGGGGAGTGATTCATCCCTGCGCCTATGAGGAAACGGAGAGCTATCAAATCACTTCGCTCTTTCTGAGCGATCGGGAACGGCTTCTCAGGCAATTGTTGGCAGACTAGGCGGGTTCCTTGTGCCGCTGCCATGCTGTCGTGCCCCGTGCCTCGTGCCCCGCGTTCTGCCGTGACGTGCTGCGTCGAGCCCTGCCGAGCTTCGCGCGTCCTGCGCCCCGTGCCTTGCGTCCTGTGCCGCTGCGCCCCGCCGAGCCCTGCTGCGCCCTGTGCCGCTGCGCCCTGCGCCCCGTGCCTTGCCGAGCCCCGCCGAGCCCTGCCGCGCCCTGTGCCGCTGTGGCCCCCATGCCCTGCCGAGCTTCGCGCGTCCCATGCCTCGTGCCCTGTGCCGCCGAGTCCCAAACCCCGCGCGATCGCTGCTCGTTCGCTACTCGTCGGGATCGATTTTTTTGGCGGAACTGCCATCAACGATGTTGACAGCTTGGTTCGCCAACGATTCGGCGCGCTGACGGAGTAGTTTTGCCTGGCCAATGACGCGGTCGGCGTATCTGCTGGCATCTTCAGTCATCTGGCGTACGGCCTGATCAGCACGGATAATCGTTTCGTTGCCCAGCATCTGGGCAACCGAGATGCGCGCTGTCACCTCATCGGCCCAATGGCTCGCTTCGGTGCTGGCTTGATGGGCGAGGTCGTTTGCTCGGCTTGCAAGGGCGGCGATGCGGTCGCTCGCCGTTTCGACATCCTGATTGCCTGCGCTTATAATCTGCTGCTCGATTGTCTCGGTGCGTCCTGCCACCTCGGCGGCGCGACGGGCCTGCGCGAGCGCTCGTTCGACTGCGTACTCGGAGCGCGCGGCACTCAGGGCAAGGCGCTGGCCGATGGGTTGTCTCAGAGCAAACGATGCCTCGTTTGCGAGTTCGCTCATTTCGCAGGCGATAGCGGCGATGGCTGTTGCGCAATCGGCGAGTTGTCCCGACAGGGTCATCAGGTCTATTCGCTTCGCCTCCGCTTCTCCCCGAACGTTCATGATAAGCATTTGCAGGCGATTTTCCAGGTTTGCATGACTTACATCGGGGTCGTAGTCCAGCGGCAAGATATGAGCATGGGGGTACATCTCTTTCAGGCGTTTAGCAATGCCGCGGCCTACGATGTGGTTGGGCAGGCAGCCAAAGGGCTGCAGGATGATGAAGGCGTTGCAGCCGTGTTCGGCATGATGAAGGATTTCGGCGGGTATGAGCACGCCCTCACCTGCATCGAAGCTGTGGTGGATGATGGGATTGGATGCCTGTACGAGTTCGGGCATCCGGGGGGCAGGGGTGTAGAGGGGGCTTGCTGCGGCTATTCGGTCGCAGACGTTGTGGGCATGTTCGAACACACGCTCCGTAAACTGCAGGAAGGTTCTCTGCTGTCGGGTGAAGCGCACCCCGTATTCCTTTGCCTGCGCGTCGCGATAAAAATACGATTTACGAATGACGTCGGTCATGCGTGCCTCAATCACCTCGAAGCCATTGCGCTCCAGATAGTCTTCGATATCGTGATTAGCCCCGGGGTGGAAGTTAAGCAGGTATTCGCCAACGATAAGCACGCGCGGTCGCGGCTTCGACCGATCGTAGCCCACCTGGTTCATCACCTGAATGGCGCGCGTGAAACCCGCCTTGGTGCCCGACATGCCACGCTTTTCAAGACCTTCGATTACCAGGTCGAGCGCCTTGTCAAAAGCCGCATTGGCGGAGCCTTTCACCAGTTCATAGGGGCGTATCTTGCGAAGAAGCTCTTCGAGCACATCGATCATGGGCAGCGCAAAGGCGATACGGGCGGCCGAAAGAGCGTTCATCTTCCAGCCAGGTTGCATATTGTGGGTGTCCACGTCATCGTTGGTGATGATGGGCACGTCGGCATAGCCTGCACTGTCCAGCGCACGACGAAGGAGCGCGGCATAATGGGTCAAGCGACAGTCGCCGACATATTTCCCTGTGGCGATGGCGACCTCGCAGTTGGTATACTTGCCCGTTTCGAGTTCCGCCAGTGCTTCGCCAATCACGATTTGAGCGGGGAAGCAGATGTCATTGTGCACGTACATCTTGCCTAGGCGGATTGCTTCCTCGCGGCCTACCGGTAGGGGCACAGCGCGCACACCCTGCTTGGAGAACACGGCTGCCATCAGGCGCGAGAAGGCATGCGAGGTGTTGGGAACTAAGATGACGCGCTCTTTTCTATCGGCCTTGGTGAATTTTTGGGGATAGGGGTCGGCGAGCTCTTGCGTTTCATGGGCAAGCTTGCTTAACGCTTCAGCTTTTCGGCGCATCGTGACCGTTTCCACGAAGGAGCGCACACGGATCTGCAGGGGGCCCGACGCAGCGGATTCGTCAA
>CAYFWL010000035.1:9984-15460 GCA_964346845.1 uncultured Eggerthellaceae bacterium
CCAGGGGCGGTTTGTTGCCGATTTCTTTCATGATGCGAACAATTTCATCGGAAAGGTAGGCATCGTGCCCGCAACCAAAGCTCACGATCTGAACAAACTCCAGGGAGCGATGGTGCGCGCTTATGATCGCGTCTGAAAGCATGCGTGCGTGGTAATTGTTCACGATGTCCAGGCGAGATCGAGAAAGATCGACCTCGTTCACGCCGGGTACCGCATCGGGTGTGAGCACGGGAATGCCCAGCGAGGCAAACAGATCGGGCAGGTCATGGTTGACTAGGGGGTCGTTATGATACGGTCGGCTAGCTAGGACGATCGCATAGGTGTTCGCTGCCTGCGCGGCGTCAATCACCTGTTGGCCGCGGCGGATAAGCTCGCTGGCGAAGCTTTTTTGGGCAGCTTCGGCCTGGATGATTGCCTCGCTGCTTGCTTTTGGACTGATGCCAAAGGTTTTCTGCAGGTAGTCTGTCAGCTGACGTTGACGGTCTTCTGCTGTGTACCAGTGAAACATCGGGGCGTCGAAAGGCACGCCAAAACGTTTTTCGGGATTGTCTGAATTGTTGATGACCAGCGGATATCCCTTGACTACGGCACATACGGATTGACTGGTTTTTTCCGTGTTCTCGGAGGGCAAAGCGGTCACGATGGGCATGAAGATGTGGTCCACATTCATCTTCACCAGGTTGCGGATGTGCCCATGAACGAGCTTGGCGGGAAAACAGACCGTATCTGAGGGGACAGCCGATAGCCCTTCTTCGTACATTGGGCGCGTTGAAAGGCGTGAGAGCTTTATCGTGAAGCCCAGAGCGCGCAAAAGCGTGGTCCAAAAAGGCGCGGTATCCCAGAGGGACAGGACGCGAGGAAGCCCCAAGGTGATGTCCTGCTTGGATGCTACCTGCCGCACGGGGTAATCCTTGAAGAGCAGGTCTTGTCGGTCGCGGAAGAGATTGGGCACGGCGTCTTTGAGGGCCTGTGCTGCCTTGACCTGTTCTCGCACCGCCTGGTCCCGAGGGTCGCCAATCACCGACCCGCGCTCGCAGCGATTGCCGGTAACGAAGGTGGAACCGTCCGAGAACTCCACGAGGGTGCGGTTGCAGGCATTGCTGCAGAAGGAGCAGATCACGTTTGGCGTTTGCTGATAAGAAAGCGAGCTGACCGCGTCAAGCCCGATAAAACTTGATGTGAAGCTGCCCTGCTTCGCGCGCTGCTCGGCTCCGTATTGCTTGGTCAGAAGTGCTGCACCGATGGCACCCATGAGGCCGGGGTAAGGTGCGCGTGTTACCGGTTTACCCACGTAGGTTTCGAAGGCGGCAAGGACGGCGTCGTTTTTGAAGGTGCCACCCTGGACCACAATACGATCGCCTAAATCATCGATGTTGGATACGCGGATAACCTTGGTAAACACGTTTTCGATAATGGAGCGGCACAGGCCCGCCATAATGTCGTCGGGGGATTTGCCGTTTTTTTGCTCGCTCACTACCGATGAATTCATAAAAACCGTGCAGCGACTGCCCAGTATGGCAGGGGTTTTTGAACGAAATGCCGCTGAGGCAATAGCCGTTACGGGGATGTTAAGAGAGGTGGCGAAGCTTTCCAGAAAGGACCCACATCCGCTGGAGCAGGCTTCGTTGACCAGGATGTCGGTCACTACGCCGTTATCGAGCCAGATGGCCTTCATGTCTTGTCCACCAATGTCGAGCACAAATGATGCGTCGGGTTCATATTTTGTGGCGGCGAAGGAGTGCGCCACGGTTTCCACCATATGGGTGTCGGCATGAAAGGCCTTTGCGAAAAGTTTCTCGCCGTAACCCGTGGTGCCGCAACCGAGGATTTCAAGCGTGATGCCCTCTTCTTCGTAACGGCGTGCTAGAGCGGTAAGGGCTTCTTGCGCGATTGTTATAGGTTCGCCCTCGTTGTTAGCATAGAACTCATCGATGAGTGTTTCATCGTCTCCTACCAGGGCAAACTTCGTGGTGGTTGAGCCGGAGTCGATGCCCAGCCACGCACGCACCGTGCTGCCGGGGGTTGCCTGCGCGACACCAAGGGGAGCAGCGGGCGAGGCATGGCGCGCACAGAAGTCCCGATATGCCTGCTCGTTGGCGAAAAAGGGGTCGCCCGCATCGACCTGTGCCGCTAGAACCGCAGGGGCGCTTTGTAGGCGCAAAAGGAGTTCGTCTGCGGAGACTGAGGCATCATCGTGCTTCAAGAGGCTATCCAGCGAAAGCGCCGTACCTCGGGCAACGATCGTCTCGGGTTGTTCGGGGCAAATGACCTGGTCGGGCGTGAGTCCAAGGCGTTCGGCGAACACCCGCACGAGTACGGGGTTAAACGTGAGAGGGCCGCCTTCGAAGATGACGGGGGGATTGATGTCAAGGCCCTGCGCCAAACCGCCCATCGTCTGCTTTGCTATGGCGTGGAATGCGGAAAGGGCCAAATCTTCCTTTGCAGCTCCGTTGTTGAGGAGCGGCTGGATGTCCGTTTTTGCGTATACGCCGCAGCGCCCGGAGATATCGTAAACCGTCTGCCCTTTTTGGGCGAGGCTGTTGAGTTTTTCAACAGGGGTCTTGAGCAGCGTGGCGATTTCGTCGATGAAAGCTCCGGTGCCGCCGGCGCAGGATCCGTTCATGCGCATATCGCTCACGCTCAGGCGCTCGGCTTTCTCATCGTAGTCGAAAAAGATCATCTTGGCATCTTGTCCGCCCAGCTCGATGGCGCAACGTGCCTGGGGGTGCAGTTCCTGGACGGCAAGGGAATTGGCCACAACTTCCTGAATGTAGGGAAGGCCCAGAGCATCGGCGATACTCTTGCCGCCCGAGCCGCTCAGGGCCATGCGCATGGGGTTATGAGGAAAGCGTTGGGCAAGCTCTTGAAATATCGCATGCACGCTTTGTGCCTGTTCGGCATGGTGGCGACGGTAGCTATGGTAGAGCACTCGGTGGGTGCGTGCATCGATTACGACGCATTTTGTTGTGGTGGACCCGATGTCCACGCCCACCTTGATGGCGGGCGCCACCTTGCTCGTGATGTCGACGATAGTCGCTTTCGACTGTGAAGCTCTGCGTGTCATACAACAACGCTCCTTCCGTAAATTCCTTACTCGTCGGAGGGGAGTCAAGGGGAACTTACTGAGGAAAGTGTAGTGCTAAAACCCTGTGCATCAGCGAGAATCCGCCGTTGTTGCCAAATGGTCAGCAAATGAACAAATTGTGACAAATGACCTGTCCCCTTGTCATAATTATGACAAGGGGACCGGTCATTTGTCACAAAACGAACAGGGCGAAGGCGGATGGCGGCGCGAAGGCGGATGGCGGCGCGAAGGCGGATGGCGGCGCGAAGGCAGATGACCGCCGCCCCTTTTCTTACTAAGTTTGTTCGATTTATGGCAAAAGGTCGGTCTCTTTTGTTCGGGGCGCTCTCACTATCGCGCAATGGAGTACAATACGAAAAACTCCGCAGGTCCCCGTAACGAGGTTTTCGGTGAACAAGATTATTACCTATGATTGCACGTTGCGCGACGGTGAGCAGGGAGCGAGCATTGCCCTGTCCATCGAGGACAAGCTGCGCATTGTCGAGCGCCTGGACGCCTTTGGCATCGATTATATCGAAGGCGGTTTTCCCGCTTCCAATCCTAAAGATATCGAATTTTTCCAGCGTCTTTCCAAGATGAAGCTAGAAAACGCGCGTATCGTGGCTTTCGGACCCGCCTGTCATAAAGATACTCCCGCAGACCAAGACAGCGGTTTGGCTGATCTGCTGGCATGCGGTGCGCCTGCTATCGCTTTGGTGGTCAAGGCGTGGGATCAGCAGGTCATCCGCGTTCTTGAGACATCTTTGGAAGAAAACCTGCGCATGATTTCCGATTCCGTGGCCTATTTGGTGGCTGCGGGCAAAGAAGTGATTCTCGACGCCGAGCACTTCTTTGATGGCTACAAGGCGAATCCAGATTATGCGCTTGCCTGCGTCGATGCTGCCGTGAAAGCGGGCGCGAGCATGGTTTCTCTGTGCGAAACCAACGGCGGTGCCCTTCCTTTTGAAGTGGAAGAAATCACCTCGGCGCTTGTTGCCGCTTTTCCCCTCGTGAACATCGGTATTCATGCCCATAATGATTCCGGTTGCGCTGTGGCAAACTCCCTTGCGGCGGTGAAGGCTGATGCTGGACACGTACAGGGTACTATCAACGGTATAGGCGAGCGTGTTGGTAACGCCGATTTGCTCACTACCATCGCCAACCTGGAGCTGAAGATGAATCGCGTCTGCGTTGGTGCTGCTAAGCTTCGTGAGCTTTCCAGTGTTGCCGCCTTTGTGGCCGAGTCGTGCAATCAATCCGTGTGGGCGCACCATCCCTATGTGGGATCGGCGGCCTTTGCCCACAAGGGTGGTCTGCACGCGAGCGCTATCGCGCGTTTTCCTCAGGCGTATGAGCACGTTTCCCCTGATGCTGTAGGCAATAAGGCCCATACTTTGGTGAGCGAGCTGGCAGGGAAGGCGTCTCTGGTCACGCATGCCCGCTCCCTCGGTATCGACTTGGAAGAGCATCCGCAGTGCGTGGCGAACATTCTGGAGGACATCAAGGAGCGGGAGAGCAGGGGCTATAGCTACGAGGCCGCCGACGGTTCGCTGGCGATGCTTATCTGGGGGCATTTGGGCCAGGTGAAACCTCATTTCACCCTGGAGAGCTTCCGCGTTATCGTGGATGATTATGAGGATACGGGTGCTTTTGCGAAGGACGCCATGTCTGAAGCGACCATCAAGGTGCATGTAGGGGGCAAGCGCGTCGTTGCTACCGGCGAGGGTGCGGGTCCCGTGGGTGCGCTGGACAACGCTTTGCGCATGGCCATTTCCGAGGTGTATCCCGAAGTGGCGGCGATGGAGCTGATCGACTTCAAGGTGCGCATTTTGGACGAGAACACGGGCACTGATGCCATCACCCGCGTTGCTATCACCACGCGAAGCGGGGAACATACCTGGGGAACTATCGGCGTATCCGAAAACATCATTGAGGCGTCATGGAACGCTCTGGTGGACTCTCTTGAGTTCGGCCTCTTTAAGATGGGAAAGTGATCTCCGTGGAAGATCTCAGGACAGAAGAAGTGAACGAATTGCTGACCGTTTTTGCTCGGCTGGATGACCCTGACGTTATATATACCCTGTTGCAAGACTTGTTTACCGTCCGTGAAATACGCGATACGTCTCAGCGCTTGCAGGTGGCTCGCCTGCTTGCTGCCAAGAAGCCCTATACTGCCATCGAGGCAGCTACGGGCGCTTCGGCTACTACGATTGCCCGGGTGTCCAAGTGTTTGAGCTATGGTGCCGGTGGGTATGCGGCAGCGTTGAAAGTGTTGGAATAGGCGTTTCGAGAGGGCATTATGCAAGAAGTGAAAGGCCTCTCTTCTGAAGAGGTTGCGCAGCGTGTTGCTGCGGGTGAGGTAAACGTCGATACCAATGTCCACACCCGCACCGTAAGGCAGATCCTCTACGA
>CAYFWL010000036.1:0-15419 GCA_964346845.1 uncultured Eggerthellaceae bacterium
TTTAGTTAAACTTGAAAATCTTCTGAGCAAGGCGATAACCGGCGATGCCGAGCCTGCGTCCCTGCTCACCGGGAAGGTTCACGAGGAAGTCCAGGGGCATGCGGCGCAGACGCTCGTAGGTGGCAGGCTTGCTGCTCTTCAGGTAATCCCAAATTTCAGCTCGCTTGGCCTCGGAGGCTCCATCGTTTACCATGCGTAGGAAAATCGAGCAGATGCACATCATCATGGCAAGGTAATTACGCATATACTGAGCAAGCTTTTTTTCCTGAACGTCGTTTTCGATGTCACAGGAATCGATCATAACCTTGGTGATACGCAGCTGCTGATCTATACGATCCATCATAACGCTCTCGTTGACGCTCTGATCCTCCCGGCCGATAAAATAGCGATACATATCGACATCTAAGTAATACAGGGTCTTGACATAAGGAAGCGGTACGTAGACAAAGATATTATCCACGTAGAAGCAATGCTCAGGGAGCTCAAGCTTAATATCACGCAACAACTCAGTCCGATAAATCACCGAATGCATTAAAAGATACTGGCTCTGGGAAAAACGTCCTATTTCCGACCAGGTGAACTCACGTTCCTGGGGAAAGACGTTTCGATACCCCATTACTTTCTGGGTACCTTCATGAACCTTCTCGTACACATAGTTGCCAATGACCAGGTCGGTGGGATGCTGCAGCTCGGATTGCGGCCGGAGATACGCCATAACCTCCTGCATAGCAGCAGGGTCCAACCAGTCATCGGCGGCAACAACCTTGAAGTAACGACCTGCCGCCTCACGAATACCAACATTAACGCCCGAGCCATGACCCCCATTTTCCTTGTGGATGGCACGAATGATAGTAGGATAGCGATCTTGCCATTCATCAGCCTTCTCGCGCGTGTCGTCTTTAGTGGAGCCATCGTTGATAATCAAAATTTCAATATCATTTCCACAGGTTAAAAGCGATTCTATACAGGTATCCATATAGGCGGCAGAGTTGTAACACGGAATGGCGAAGGTAATGGTTTTGGTCTCTGTCATGGTTACTCACTCAAAATTCTATCGGACAGGTTCAGGGCGCGCTCCACAATAACGTCCATATTGTAATAGCGGTATTCAGCAAGACGACCTAAGGGGTAGAAATTGGGAAGCGATTCGGTAAGCCTCAGATAACGATTGTAGTGCTCCCTGTTTTCATCGTTGATGATGGCATAGTAGGGAATTTGCGTCTGGGGGTCTTCGTAAGCCAAGGAGTATTCACGCATGATGGTGGTCTGAGGAGCTTTTTGACCCGTCAGATGCTTAAACTCGGTGATGCGGGTGAAGTCCTCAGTCACGGTATAGTTCACCGTACCGCAAGGCTGGAAATACTCCTGATCCAAGGTCTCATATTCAAAGCGAAGCGTGCGGTACGGAAGACGCCCAAAACGCGAGATGAACATCTCATCCAAGGGACCCGTGTAAATAAGAGGACCGGTAAACGCCTTGCCCTTAATGCAGATAGCAGAAAGCGGCGCATCTTCCTCCATGGATTCAAACTGCAGGTCAAAAACGCTTTCCGCTTCAGTATTCAGGCATACGGTGATGTTCTCATGGTTGAGCATCTCTTCAAAAAGCTTGGTGTAACCAAAAACCGGCATACCCTGGCAGCTGTCCTGAAAGTACCCATCCTCATACGAAACCAAAACGGGAACACGTGCGGTAACCGAATCATCAACTTCATCAGGAGAGAGCCCCCACTGCTTCTGAGTGTAATACAAAAAAACGTTCTTGTAGACGAAATCGGCAATTTCAGCCAAGTCAGCGTCTTCCTGCTGCCGAAGCTCATTGATGGTAACGCGGGAGTTTTCACCAAATGTTTCAATCAGTTTGTCCCGAAGCTGCGCTGCGCGCGTTTCGCCGAAGCATATTTCAAGCGATGTCAGATTAAAGGGAACAGGGATATAGGTGCCATGCCAGTTGGACAATACCTTGTGTTTGTAGCCGATGAAACCTGAGAATTGGCGCAGGTAGTTAAAAACACGAGGCGTATTGGTATGGAAGATATGGGGACCGTAGCGATGGATCAGGATGCCTGCTCCATCGTATTCATCGTACATGTTTCCGCCGATTTGAGAACGTTTTTCAATAATCAGAACTTTCTTCCCACCACGGTCGGCCAGCTCACGGGCACACACAGCACCAGCAAAACCACAGCCAACCACTACAACGTCGTACTCGTCGATAGCTATATCGGCGAGCTCAGCGTAGTTAACACCCATGTACGCTCGGTCCTTTCATCATTGAGGTTCTTTACCTCGATAGTTCTTGCGTAATTATTTTATCAAGAGGATACGTTTCGGAACGCATCACCACAAGAATTGAACAACTCAGGTGCTGCAACGTTGTAAAATGCCAAAGACAAGAATTCTGCCTTTGTAATTCTGCTCAAACTATTAGCTACTAGCGAAACCCAACAAAGAGGAGGCTCAATGAGTGCATTTCTTGACTCAATGATTGCTCAGGCAAAGCAATCCAAGAAGACCATCGTTTTACCGGAAGGCAACGATACGCGTACCTTAGCGGCTGCGGAAAAAATCCTGAACGATGGCGTGGCCAATCTGATTATCCTGGGTAACTCTGAAAAGATCTCTGCCGCTGGCTACAAGCTTGAAGGCGCGCAGATCATTGATCCTCAGAATTCCGAGCTTGAAGGCGAATTCAGTGAACTCTTCTACGAACTGCGCAAAAAAAAGGGTGTCACCCCTGATCAAGCCCGTGAAACCATCAAGGATGAAACATATTTTGGCGTTATGCTGGTAAAGACCGGTCGTGCCGACGGCATGGTTTCGGGCGCTTGCCACTCAACTGCAGACACCCTGCGCCCCTGCCTTCAGATCATCAAAACCGCTCCGGGCGCAAAACTGGTCAGCTCGTTTTTCGTCATGGTTGTGCCCGACTGCGACTTCGGCCATAAGGGCACTTTCGTGTTCTCCGACTGCGGTCTCAACGTTCAACCTTCTGCTGAAGAACTGGCCTATATCGGCCTCGATGCCGCCGCGTCCTTCAAGCGCATCACGGGTGCTGAGCCGGCTGTTGCGTATCTGTGCCACTCCTCATACGGTTCCGCCAAAAACGATGACCAGGCAAAAGTTGCCGAAGCGGTAAAGATTGCCAAAGAGCTTGACCCCAGCGTCTTGCTTGACGGCGAACTTCAACTTGATGCCGCCATCGCTCCTTCCGTGGGCGCTTCTAAGGCCCCCACCTCCCCTGTTGCCGGCAGGGCAAACGTGCTCGTCTTCCCCGACATCGATGCGGGCAATATTGGCTACAAGCTCGTTCAACGTTTAGCTAAGGCCGAAGCATACGGTCCCATCACTCAGGGTCTGGCTGCTCCGGTAAACGATCTTTCACGCGGCTGCTCCGCTGATGACATCTATGGTGTTGTCGCCATCACTGCTGTTCAAGCTCAAGCTCAGTAGGTTTTCTCGCTAATACGCGTAAGCGATGATCCTCAAACGGGACCATCGCTTACAAAAGGAAGGAGGCGCACACGCCTCCTTCTTTGCATTCTCAGTAAAGTGAGATTAAGCCTTGCGCGCAGCCGTAACCAATTCGTAGGTATCACGCGCAATCGCCAACTCCTCATTCGTGGGGATGACAAGAACCCTCACGTTGGAGTCAGCCGCAGAGATCTCACGCTCAGGGCCACGCACCTCGTTAAGCTCAGGGTCGATCTTGATACCCAAAGGCTCCAGATCATCGAAAATCATCTTGCGCACAAGCGCGCTGTTTTCACCCAGACCCGCTGTCAAAACAATGGCATCAACACCGCCCAGAACCGCAATGTACTGACCGATGAATTTCTGCACCGAGTATGCGTACATCTCATAGGCCAGCTTAGCGCGCTCATTGCCCGCCGCACATGCCTCTTCAATGTCCCGAGCGTCGTTGGAGACTCCGGAAATACCCAGCAGACCGGACTTCTTGTTCAACATATTGTTGGTCTCTTTGGAAGTCAAGCCCTCATGCTCCATAAGGAAGGTAACCACCGTGGGATCGATGGAACCCGAGCGCGTGCCCATCATGATGCCGTCAAGCGGCGTCAAGCCCATAGAGGTGTCAACGGCGACGCCATCCTTGATAGCAGAAATAGAGCATCCGTTGCCTAAATGGCAGGTGATGAGCTTAAGATCCTTCAGAGGCTTACCCAAAAATTCAGCGGCACGCTGGGAAACATACTTATGAGAAGTGCCGTGTGCGCCGTACTTGCGGATGCCGTACTTCTCGTAGTACTCATAGGGAACAGGATACATGAAAGCCTTAGCGGGCATGGTGTAGAAGAAAGCGGAGTCATACACGGTCACCATAGGGGTGCCGGGCATAAGCTTCTGGCACGCATAGATGCCCTGGAGCGCAGGTTTATTGTGCAAAGGAGCAAGTTCCGCCAGCTCATCAATTTTAGCGATAACGTCATCATCCACGATGGTGGAACCCTTGAAGTACTTGCCGCCCTGAACGATACGATGGCCAACGGCATCAATCTGATCAAGGCTCTCAAGCACGGCGGTCTCTCCGTGAACCAGGCAATCAAGAACACGACCGATGGCTTCTTCGTGGTTGTGCATAGGAACGATCTCTTTGACCTCGTTGGGCTTCATGCCATGAGTAAAGATACCGTCATCAGCACCGATGCGTTCACACGCGCCTTTCGTCAAAACCTCCTGGGTTTCAACGCACAACAGCTGATACTTCACAGAAGAAGAGCCGGCGTTCAGCACCAATACATTCATTAAAGCTTCCTCTCTTTTAACAGACCTCAACCCTTTCATTTTAAAATGAACATCCGTAATGGGAAAGAGCTCCTTTTAAAAACTTACCCGTATCGCTCAGTCGTTAAGAGAACAGCACGATCAACTTCGCTTCGGAACAGGGCTTTTCCATCCCCTGCCCTCTCATCAAGAAAGGGTGGAATCCTGAAGAGCATCTTCGGTCTCACCAGAAAGCTCGCCCATCAGCACATCGACACGCTGCTGAGCTTCGCTGAGACGGCTCTTCAGAGACATGATGAGCGCAACGCCTCGCTCGTACTTCTGAAGGCTTTCTTCAAGTTCCAGGGTGTTGCTCTCCAATTGGCTTACAATCTCGTCCAATTCGGCCATCGCCTGGCGGAAGGTCATTTCCTGAAGAGCGTTTTTTGTTTCTGACATAGCTACTCCTTTAGGGGGTTTGTTGTCACATCCCTCACCGAACAGGAAAGGGCACCATTGCTGAGGCGAAGCGAAATGCAATCGCCCGGATCCACCGACTGAGCATCTTTGATTACCTTGCCCTGATCATCGTAGGCGATGGAATAGCCTCTTCCCAATACCGCCAAAGGGGAAAGGGAGTGCATCCGAGCCGCCGCGAGCGCGAGTTGCGATTGGAGGGCTTTTATGGCAGCGTCAGAAGCGCGTCCAAGGCGCTCACCTGCTAAGACAAGAGTCTGCCCATCACGTGAAAGATTGGCGGGAATCGCTCGGCTCAGGCGTTCTGCACCGTAGTCGATACCCATCCATGCTTGAGAGAAAAGCGCGTGGGAATCCTTGAACAGCGGCCTGCTGGCAAGGTTTTTCAAACGTAGTTCCTCTATGCGAAAAAGCCTTTCGAGCTGGAATCTGAGTTTCGCCGCGCTCTGATCGAGGGATTCTTCGAGAACGCCATCGCCCGGGCTTACCGCCTCCGCCGCCGCCGTAGGGGTCGAACAGCGTAAGTCCGCAACTAAATCGGCGATAGTGGTGTCGGGTTCGTGTCCAATACCCGTCACAATGGGGACAGGACAACGGACGATAGCACGCGCCAGCTTTTCATCGTTGAAGGGCATAAGGTCTTCGAAAGAGCCACCGCCGCGCACCACCAAAACCAGCTGAGCGCCGGCCATGACCACTTCTTTCATGCCCATCATAATATTGCGTGGCGCATCCGTCCCTTCAACGGGAACACCCGCTAAAAGCACGTGAGCGGAAGGATAGCGGCGGCGAAGCGTTCTCAGCACATCATGAACCGCTGCACCACGCGGTGAGGTAACCAAGCCAATGCGTTCAGGCAGGTAAGGCAGGGGGCGCTTCCTTTCAGCACTCGTGAGCCCCTCTTTGGCAAGCTTTTCGGCAATCTGGGCGATCTTGAGGCGAATATCGCCTTCGCCCGCCAATTTCAGAGAGCTGACATTGAAGTTCATGGTTCCTTTTGCCGCATAAATGGAGAGCTTCCCCGTCACACGCACCAGCGTGCCAAGCTTGAGGTCAATTCCCATCCGCACGAACTGATTCATCCACATCATGCACGAGAGGCAAGCGCTTTTATCCTTGATGGTGAAATAGACCGCTTTGTAGCCAGGCTTATTTGAAACCTGGGAAACTTCTCCCTCTATGCACAGAGGAAGGGCGTCGAGCTCCTGTTTGACCAGGCTTATCGCCGCAGAAACGCTCAGGGCTTCAGGGGTTTTTTCGGCCATGGTTTAATCACGCTGCTGACCGAGAAGCCACAAAAGCTGCAGGACGGAGGTAAGCGCAGCGGCAACATAGGTCATGGCGCAGGAGCGCAAGACCGCGCTGGAGCCCGATACGTCGGTTCCCTGATACCCCACAAGCTGCATGTACTTCTTAGCACGATTGGAGGCGTTGAATTCAACCGGGAGCGTCACCAATTCGAAGACCACGACGCAAGCGTACAGGACGATGGCCGCCACAATAAGGTTATTCAAAGCCAGGAAAATACCCGCCATCAGTACGAAAATCCACGCATTGGAGGCCAGGCTGGCCACGGGAACGAAGGCACCGCGAATCTTCATCGGGGCATAGTTTTCGGCATACTGGCAGGCATGACCGGCTTCATGGCATGCCGTGGCAGTGGCGGTGATGCTCCTTCCGTTGTACACCGAAGGAGAAAGAGAAATGGAGTTATCTCGAGGGTCGTAGTGATCCTGTCCCTCGGAACCCATTTTCACCGAAACATTATAGATACCGTAATGATGCAGCATGGTGTTTGCCGCCTGAGCCCCGGTCATACCGTTGGAAATGGGAACCTTCGCAAACTTCTTCAGCTGATGGTTGACATCCCAGGTGACAAAGCAACCGATAAGCAAGGTCACAATTATAAGAAAGACATAACTCATGAGGGGGTCCTTCCCGCGTACTTCTTTTTGCGAATTATGGCATAGGCCGAAACGACCCCGTATTTCTGTTACCGAAGCGAGAACAAGTACGTTTACTTTTCAAGAGCAGAGACAATCAATTTCCCGTTATCGAAACTCAAGGACAACTCCCCCTTGAGCAACGAGACCAGCTCCTTGCCCACCAGTTCGTACTTCCATCCATGCAACAGCTCATGATCATCCCGATAGGAACGTGCAAAAGCCGCCAAATCGCTGCTTGACGCGATGGCCTGCGGAGCGACACCCGCCTGATGTGCCCGCAAGCGTAAAAGTGCGGCCATGAGATCAACTTCGATATCCACGTTGCGCTCATTGCGATCGCAGTGGCTTCCCTCGGGCCATTCTTCCTCAGGCAGGTCCATCCCCTTGCACAGCAGGGCGACCACTTCACGGGCATCACGCGTGGAAAGCTTCTCGCGCACGCCGCGCACCAAAAAGAGATCATCGATAGTGCGTGACTCGCGCTTACAGATCTCAACGATCTGCTCGTCGGTCAAGACCCATTTCCGTGGTACATTTCGCTTCTCCGCACACTCCTCACGCCAAGCAGTCAACTCACGCGCGGCAGAAAGCTGCTTGCGAGTCAATTGGCTTCCACGCTTCAAACGACGAAAGCGCTTGCGCGGATCGATCTCGAAACGATTCGGATCAACCAAAGCCTCAAAGTCACCGTTTAACCAGGAAAGACGTCCCGTTTTCTCCAATTTCTCAACAAGAGGGCCATACATCTGAGCCAGGTAGATAACATCATCGGCAGCGTAGTCAATCTGAGAATCCGAAAGGGGGCGCACCGACCAATCGGTGTATGAGTCAGCCTTCCTCAGAGTAACGCCGCAGACGCTGTGCACGAGAGCGCCGTAACCCACCTGTTTAGGGTGACCGAGCAGAGCTGCAGCAACCTGCGTGTCAAACAACGGATGAGGAAGGGCCCCCACTTCGTGATAAAGAATCTCGATGTCCTGCCTGCAGGCATGGAATACCTTGACGATGGCCTCATCCTCAAACAGCGGTGCTAACGCCGTCAAGGAACCTATTTTGAAAGGATCAATGATTGCAACTTCGCTTTCGGTCGCAATCTGAAGCAAACAGAGCTTGGCATAGTATGTTTTTTCGCGAAGAAACTCCGTGTCGATGGCTAAAAAAGCCGACGAAGACGCACGATCTAAAAAAGCTCGGAAGCTTTCACGATTTGTTATAAACACTCTCGTAACCCTTTGAGTTGTACCTCAGAAAATGATGTAGCATCTATTTTAGCAAAGAGAAAGGGAATCGGTGAAACTTCTGATAATCAATAATTTAGCCTCTGGTTACCACGAGGGGGCAATCTATGATTTCATCCGCGTTTTTTCAGGTGATAACGATGAAATCGTCCTGCGCTCCACGGATGGGACCACCGACTTTCGCCGCTTTCTTTACGATGCAGCTTCCTTCGATGCCGTTGTTATCAGCGGCGGTGATGGAACAATCGCCACGGTGAGCTACCACCTTGCGGGCTCAGGTATTCCCCTGCTTCCCTTCCCCGCTGGAACAGCTAATCTCTTATGCTCCAATTTAGCACAACCCAACGAACCTCACACACTGGCTGAAATGATTCGAGCGGGCAGGACTTTGGATTTCGACATCGCTGAGCTACAAGTTGGTCAAGAGCGCTTTGGCTTCAATATCATGGCTGGAGCGGGGTATGACGCCCTCATCATGAAAGAAGCGGTCTCAACCAAGCACCTTTTGGGACCAGCAGCCTATTTTAGAGCGGCAGCGGCGAATATCACGCCTCCCGTAGCCCATTTCAGGCTCACCCTCGATGACAACAAGACCGTAGAATGCGATGGCGTGGGTGTTCTGCTCATCAACCACTCGAAGATTCAGCTCGACATCCCCTTGGCTCACAACACCGACCCACGAGACGGTCTCCTTGATATCGCTATCCTGAAGTCGGAAAACGCTTTTGGCCTGCTACCTGCCCTAGGCGCGGCGTTTCTCGACCGCAGCGGAGACTTTCCCGGTCGCTCTCCAAGCGTCGAAGTTCATCGCTCGCGCTCTGTTGCGATCGAGTCGCAGCCCAAGCTACCCGTCGAATACGATGGGGAGCCGCTCAGCTGCACCACACCGCTTTATGCACGCGTGTTACCCCAAGCGGCACGTTTCATCGTATCCCCTGAAGCACTTAAGATTTACGCAAGGCAAAGCGAGGCACGCGACCTGGACGGTCGGTAAGACCTGCGCTACAGGGCACGTATGCTGTGCGTGACCGTGAGACCTGCACGACTTGGCACGCGCCGTGCGCGATGGCAAGGCAAGACAGACCTGCACGACCAAAAAACTAGTCGCAATCCCCGTCTCCCTCGCCACGTGCATCACGTTGAGCGAGATAAGCTTCGAGATTCCTTTTGTAACGGAGCTGAATAAGCACCAGCACCACCGAAAAGACCATAGCGAAGTACACCATGAGCTTTTCGAGAGACATTCCCAGAACCTCAATGCCCACATGGAAGCCAGACCCATCAAGAACCAAAAGTATGCCGATCGCGATAATGAAGGTTAAAGCAAGGATTTTCATTTCAGAATGCTCGTTGATGAAATTTGAAACGGCATCGATAAACACCATCATCAGAACAACAGCGGTCATAACCGCGATGATCATGATGATCAGGTGCTCGGCAAGGCCAACAGCCGTGATTACTGAGTCGATTGAGAAGACCACATCCATGACCATGATGGTCGCAATAGCCTGAGGGAGAGCGATGGTGTGCACGCCCTCCCCACCTTCGTTTTCCTCATCATGGCTTTTCTTGAGGTCGGTAAGCTTGATCATGCCGACGATTTCATCAATGCCCTTGTAAAGCAGGTATATCCCGCCCAGCAAAAGAACCAGATCGCGAATGGAAAACCCATGGCGATAAAAGCCGAGGTCGAGCGTGAAAAGAGGATCAACCATATGCACCAGCAGCGATGCAAAGGACAGAAAAATGACTCGCGATACCATCGCGCCAGCAAGACCGAGCTTACGGCCAATATGCTGCTGGCTCTTTTTCAGTCGATCGGTGGTAATCGTAATGAAAACGATATTGTCCACGCCAAGGATGATTTCGAGAAAAACAAGCGTCACCAAACTAATCCAGGCCTCAGGGGTAAGGAAAATCGAAAAATCCACGGATCGTCCCTTCTTATGTCATAAAAAAACTCACGGTGCCACCATAGCACCGTGAGTCTCGTTAATTAAGATACGCCAGCTTGCCCAACAATTCAGCAAGCAGGAATGTTGACGCATCGCATTTAGGTAATGCAAACTACTCCCTCAACAGTTCAAGTATATTAGCAAAAGCTGCGTGTAGGAGCAATGGTATAATTGGCAAAACATACAAGCAATCAGGAGATGAACATGACGGTTGACAACCCTCGACAAAAGCGTCCCTCGAAAACGTACGGCAAGGTTAACCATCCCGATGCTTCGCGCTTGCTTCGCCCCTCCTCAATCAAGGGTCCCGCTCTTTCGGGAGCGTTCATATTGGTGATTGCAGCCATACTGCTTGGCGCTTTTGGCGTCTACAAGGCGGCCGATGGCATCTATTTCTCCGAGATTCGCAGCGCAGAGCAAGTTGAAAAAAAATCTCAGCCACGTCTCATCCTATGATTTTCCCCAGATAAAAGACTACATCACCTACAGCAATGCCTTAGATGTCTATGAAGCAATGGCATCGGATTACACCATCGTTTCATTGCTCCCCGAAGATGCAAGCGAAACAGGGTTCGATATCTTCAAGCTTCCCGACAATGCGACGAAAGAGGAGGGATCAGCAGCTCTTAAGAAGGGTGTCGGCTCGCTCA
Organism: uncultured Eggerthellaceae bacterium; assembly: GCA_964346845.1. GTDB lineage: Bacteria > Actinomycetota > Coriobacteriia > Coriobacteriales > Eggerthellaceae > CAKUOV01. The sequence continues at coordinate 10,989 of CAYFWL010000036.1, forward strand.
ATATACTTGCTGCTTCAAAACTTCTCAACGGCGGCTGGCGCATGACCATGGATTTGACTAACTACCAAGACCTCAAGATTCGCTACACCGACTTAACCTCCCCTTCAATCGAATCAGCCATCCTGCAGGCTATTCAAACTCAAGGTTTCGATGGCGATGACAGCGAGATGACAAAGGAAGGCGTTGACGAATCGGGTAACACCTACAAAAGTGGGACCATCGAGATCGACGGCGAAACCTATTTCTGGCGCGTTTCTGCCCTGAAATTCAATGATGCTTATTCCATACAGGGCATGCCCGACACCGCTCTGTACGTTGGCGTGAGGATGACCAACTAGGTAGAATACCCTACCCTCGTTCAGGATTTGAAAGAGGGGCGTTCTGTAAAAGAGGGGCGTTCTGTAAAAACGGATTATTACGACTTTCGGGAAATAATTGCCAAAAAGCCGATTTGACAGAAAATCAATCCCCGCCGGCAAACCAAAACTGCCAAAAAAACCGGAGTTGTCAGGGCAAAACACGCAAGAAAACGGATAATCTGCCAAAAAAGGGCGACTTGTCAGGGTAAATACTTCGCAAAAGCCTTCATTTACCCCGACAAGTCAGTACTTTTTGGCACAAGCTTACGAGGATAGGGTACCCGTATTTCTGTCAAATCGGCTTTTTGGCAGAAATATCTCGATTTTCGTAAAAAATAGCATACGCCCTTCAAAAGCTCAGCTGCGAGCTGCGAAATCAGGGGGCATGAGCGAATGCCCCAAGGAAGCCACCCCGTCGCCTGAATCGTCCAGGTCGCCTGGGCCGCCTGAGCCGAAGCACCGCACACGATCCGACTTTATCACGATCGCATAAGACAATTCCCCGCGATGAAACCCCACTTCCCTTTGCTGGATAACCACGTTGTCAGACCCGCTTGTAGGGCTCACCTATAGGTCTCCAGAAACAAAAAGAACCTCGAGTGAGGTTCTTGAGAATTCAATGGTGGGCGATACAAGATTTGAACTTGTGACCCCTGCCGTGTCAAGGCAGTGCTCTCCCCCTGAGCTAACCGCCCACTTTTCAGTGGATGCCAGTGTTCACCAGCGGGTAAATATGTTATCAGATTCCTCCTTCTTGTACAGACTCTTTTTCAAATAATTTTAAGAAAGGAGATCACTCCGCCTGCCCACTGAATACGTAGCGATCTTGAAAAAATATCAATTAGCGCAAGATTTTTCTTGCATCTCGCTTATGACATAGGTATCATACTTTCTTGCGCGGACATGGCTCAGCTGGTAGAGCACCACCTTGCCAAGGTGGGGGTCGCGGGTTCGAACCCCGTTGTCCGCTCCACTGATCACCTAGGTCGGTCACTCAAAGGAATGACCGACCTTTTTGATAAACGTGGCGAGATGGCCAAGTGGTAAGGCAGAGGCCTGCAAAGCCTTTATCACCGGTTCGAATCCGGTTCTCGCCTCCATATGCGGACATGGCTCAGCTGGTAGAGCACCACCTTGCCAAGGTGGGGGTCGCGGGTTCGAACCCCGTTGTCCGCTCCATGAATACCGCAACCCAGGAGTTTTCCTGGGTTGTCTTTTTATCTGGGGTGATTCTCAAAGCGCAGTGCAGACGAACCGTGTTCGAAATCTATCCGAAACGAAGATCAGGGTTACAGGGCAAGAGTGTGCCCTATGTCCGAAAAAATCAACGCCCACCCACACCCGCTCTCAAGAGGAACGGGCACAGAGGCCTTGGGGGCCTTGGGGGCCTTGGGGGTCTTGGGGGTCTCGCAATCCTCCTAAGAAGCCTTTTCTCTCTTCGACAAAGCGTGCAGAACAGAGCGCATGGATCACCCAAAAAGCATCCTTCGTGAAATATTAAAAGTTTGAGGATTTCGAGCAGATGCACCGAGGGAAACAACCACCATCCACAATAGAGAGCAACCCATAGGCTCTCGCACTACGCACAGAGTGTATTCGCTAATCTTTTAATCGACATTCCGCTATGTAGAAAATCGACAGTTCGCTAGCAAACATGCCGACCGCCCCAAATCGACTAACTTAGTCACTGCGAATGTAATCCGACTAAGGAGGTCAGAAAGGAATGATCAGCATGTCCAAGGTCTATTCTATTAGGCAGATGAGGATGCAGGGGGCCTCGATCACAGAAATCGCCAAACAGATGGAAGTATCGCGGGATACCGTTTACAAGTATTTGGAAGAGGGCGATCTGTCGCCGCGCACTCCTATTCCCGCGCGGAAGGCATCTGTCATGGACCAGTACAAGGCCCTCATCGAGAGTTGGCTTGACGAGGATGAGCGCACCTGGCGCAAGCAGCGGCACACGGCTCACAGGATCTGGGTGCGCCTTTGCGAGGAAGAGGGAGCCAAGGTCTGCGAATCCACTGTGAGAAACTACGTGAGGCTCGTCAAACTTGAGCGGGGGATGGCAAAAGAGCAGTTCCTAGATCTTGATTGGGCGCCAGGAGAAGCGCAGGCCGACTTCGGGGAGGCGGATTTCTACTACAAGGGCGTCAAGACCAGGCTCTACTATTTCGTGCTGGTGTTCCCCTATTCCAACGTCGGCCTTGCCCAGGTGTTCCACGGAGAGAATGCCGAGTGCGTCTGCCAGGCGCTGCAGAACATCTTCGAGTACGTCGGAGGGGTGCCCAATCGCATCGTCTTCGACAACGCGACGGGCATCGGCCGGCGCGTTGGGGATACCGTGCGCGCAACCGAGATGTTCTCGGCATTTGCCGCCCACTACGGATTCGCCTTCTCCTTTTGCAACCCGAACTCCGGCCATGAGAAGGGATGCGTGGAGAGGAAGGTCGGCTATCTGCGCGCCAATCTCTTCGTCCCGTCCCCGCAAATGGGCAATATCGATGCGTTCAACGAACGGCTCTTGGATAAGGCCATGGCACTTTCCGACAAGCCCCACTGGATTCGCGGCGAACGTGAGATCGAGCTGTTCGTCGAGGATCGCTTCGCCATGAAGGGCCTCCCCGAGAAGCGCTTCTCGGTAGTCCGCTTCGAGCGGCGCAAAGCCGACAAATACGGCAAGGTCAAGGTCGACGGCGCCCACCTCTATTCGACAGATGCCGTCTTTGCGGGACGTGAGCTCATATGCGCGCTCGGGGCGAACGCCATCACGATCTACACGGATGACGGGGCTGCGATATGCGCGCACGAGCGCCAATACGGAGCCGTCCCCACGGATTCCTGCGATCCGGCAAGCCAGCTCTCGCTTCTGTGCGCGCGCCCCGGAGGGTGGGTGAACAGCAAGGTGAGAAGCGTCCTCCCCGAGGACCTACGCGCCCACATGGACTCCCTTCCCAAGGCCGGCCTCAAAGAAGAGCTCCGGATCATGCGCGACCAAACAGCCCAAAGCGGCTGGAGTGCCACGAAAGAGGCGTTCTCCACAGCGCTCGCGGCGACGGGAAGGATAGACCGCGCCTCCGTAGCCGTCTGCGCCGCACGCGCGACAAGCCCCTCCATCGCTTACGACGACCCGGTGGATCTCTCCGTCTACGACGCGGCCCTCAATACGGCGGGGGCGTGATGGCGATGGGAGTCCGCAGCAAGGAGAACGCGGCGAGGCTTGCGGCGCTGGCAAGGAAGATGTACTTCTCGAGCGAGACCATAGACCATTTCCTGTCCGAGGCCAACGCCGCGTCCGCCCAGTGCGTCTGCTCGCTCATCGAATACGAGCTCGAGGTGCGCGAGCGCAACAAACGGCAGCGCCTGTTCAGGAAAGCCTCTTTTCCGCAGGTCAAGTCCTTCGAGGGTTACGACTTCTCCCAGGTCGTCTTTCCCGATGGCTACTCCAAAGACGACCTCATGTCCTTGGGCTTTCTCGACACGGCCCAGGACTTCGTCTTTTACGGGCAAACCGGGCGCGGCAAGACCCATTTGGCCATAGCCGTAGGCAATGGGTGCGTGCAGAAAGGCAAAGCGGTGAGATTCTTCACGGCAGCAGATCTAGTGCTCATGCTCACGAAGGCGAATCGCGAGCATACGCTGGAAGCGCTCCTCAAGGACATCGGCAGAGCCGAGCTGTTGATCCTCGACGAGTTCGGCTACGTCCCGCTCGATATAGAAGGAGCGAGGCTCTTGTTCCAGATCATATCGGATTGCTATGAGAAGCGAAGCCTGATTATCACGACGAATATCGAGTTTTCCAGATGGGGCACGATCTTTGGCGACGATAAGCTGGCGGCTGCCACGATAGACAGGATCGTGCATCACGGACGTCTGGTGGAGTTCAACGGGACGAGCAAGAGGATGGATAAGGCTTTGATGCTGGGCAATGACCAGCTATGAGCATAATCAGGCATGTGGTAGCGAAGTGTCGAAATCGGTCATAGCGAAATGTCGAAATTAATCTTGACGAATACAGCCCAAAGCCGTGCGCTACCGACCTCGGAAGAAGGAGGGGGCCGAGGCGCCGCCG
>CAYFWL010000037.1:0-13961 GCA_964346845.1 uncultured Eggerthellaceae bacterium
ACCTTGAACGGCTGACCATCCACCGTGAAAGTTGCCCCCTCATAGAAGGCCCCCCGTGCAGCTTCGATGAGCTCGCGCTCACGAGAAACCGCAACAGAGAGGGTGACCGTTTCGCCCGAATTAAGCTTTTCGCCTGCTTCGGGGTTCGATGCCAAAACGGTACCTTCAGCCGTCGTTTCCGTATAGACACGATAAACGGCAACTTCATAACCTTCTTCATGCAGAGCAGCAAAGGCATCATCACGGGATTTACCCACCACATCAGGTACGCGATACGGCTCAGCAACGGTCATCGTCAAGGGATAAGCGGCTTTCTGCTTGGTCCCCGGTTCAGGGGAGATGCCCAAGACCGTTCCCTCAGCTTCGTTTGATTTGCTTGTCTCGACAACAATATTGGTGAACCCTGCGGCTTTTATCTGAGCCTGGGCTTCTTCTTCACTCAACCCAATAACAGAAGGAACGGAGCGTGCAACCGCAACATGGATGACTACTTCCCCACCCTCATCTAGACGCGATCCCGCATGAGGATCGGTAAGCAGGACGATACCTTCCTCGTCGTCGGACTTGACCTGCTCGCTTCGCACGGTAAAACCTTTTTCGGTCAAAAGGTTGTGCGCCGCCTGCTCGTTGAGGGCTACAACATCGGGGATCTTATGACCGCCCCAAAGCTCGAAATACCAGGTGCCGAACGCAGCGAATCCTGCCAATACCAGCAGAATAAGCACCACGATGAACGGTTTTTTGCTCTTCTTCGCTTTGGTGTCGTCCTTGTCAGATACAAAGAGGCGCTGTTCTTGAGTCTCGGACTCAAGCGGCTTCATCTTCATGGTTGCACCCTTTTCCCAGGGCACAACCAGCGCTATGTCATCGTAATTAGACTGATCAAGACCGACAAAGTCATCTTCGGGGAATTCAGACGCTGGTGCGTGCGCGGCTTGTTCTTCGCGCAGTTTTTTGAGATCAACCGTCTCGTCTGCCCCGTTAAAAGCCTGAGGCGCCGATGTTTCCTCAACAGGCACCTCTTCGCCCTTCTGTAAAACGACGGTGGCGGAAGGATCGAGAGGAAAAGAAGCATCCGAAAAATCATCCGATTCAGCCTGGTCAAGAGAGGGTTTCGAGGGGACGAACGCAGTTTCGGCAGTCTCATCTGCCGGGTCTTCCTCATGAGAGGAGCTCGGAGTTTCTTCCTCTGGCTTATAATCTGCGAAAGAAAAGGTGCCAAAACGCTCAGCGAGCTCTTCTTCGTTACCGAAGGCTTCTTCCACACGGTCGATGGCCACATCGTCAGAGAGAAGATGCGCGCCGCACTCATCACAAAATTTAGCCCCTGGTCTGTTTTCACTGCTACATATTGGGCAAATCATGTTTCATCCTTCATGCCTCTGTTCACCTGTGCGTAATGCACAATTCTCACTTCAGGTAAGTATACCGCTCCTGAAGCCCGCTTCCGACCTAGATGCCTTCCCCGTAGCCAAAACGGCGGATTTGGCTGGCATCTTTACGCCAATTCTTCTTAAGCTTCACCCGCAAGTCGAGCCATACGCGACAGCCAAGGAGTTGTTCTAAGTCGATGCGTGCCTCAGAGCCGATCTTTTTAAGGGCGGACCCACCCTTACCGATGATGATACCCTTTTGGCTCTCGCGCTCAACGTACACGTTGGCAAAAATGCGATAGAGATCTTTTTTGCGATCGTACTCAAGCTCTTCGCACTGCACCCCAATAGCGTGAGGAACCTCCTCATTGAAAGAACGGAGGATTTTCTCGCGGATAAACTCTGCAATAAGCACTTCAAGCGGTTGATCGGTCTCCATATCGGGAGGGAACCACGCAGGACCCTGCGGCAGGAAGTAAACCACTTCTTCCAGAAAGGCATCGATGTTTTTGCCTGAAACCGAGGAAAGCGCCACCATCGCATCCCAAGTGCACAGCTCATCGGCTGCGGCACGCTGCGCCTTGATCTGGTCTTGCGTTGCGATATCCACTTTGGAAAGCACGCAGATGCGCTTTGCGTCCCGTACAGCAGCGACTTGCTTTGCCACCCATTCATCCCCCGTGCCGATTGGCTTAGTGGCATCGATGAGCATGACGACCACATCAACGTCTTCTAAGGCTTTCAAAGCGGAGACGTTGAGTTCTTTACCCAGCTCATCGATGGGTTTATGCAAACCTGGCGTATCGACCAAAATGGCTTGAAAATCTTTTTTGGTAATAATGGCACGAAAGCGGTGCCGGGTGGTCTGGGCCGTATCCGACGTGATTGCAAGCTTTTTGCCCAACAGGGCATTGATCAGGGTTGATTTTCCTGCATTGGGGCGGCCCACCAAAGCCACAAAGCCCGATTTAAAATTCTCTTGATTCAAATCTTCATATGAAACAGATTCAGTCATGTAATCTCCTCTCGCGCCATCAGGAGATGACGCCCAACACAACGCGTACCAAAGGCGGCGCGAAAAGTATGAAGCCGATAACAAGGGCAGAAAGAGATGCGATGAAACACGCACCTGCTGCGTAGTCTTTCACGCGACCCGCAAGGGGATGAAACGTAGGGTACACAAGGTCCAGCAGGGATTCGAGAGCGGTATTGAGAAGCTCGAAACCCAATACCACGCCAATACACAAGACAAGGATAAGCCAATGAGTTACCGAAAGAGAAAACACGAACCCCAATATGACCGCGACACCGGCAAAAACACAGTCTATCTGCACGTTGCGCTCATGGAGAAAGGCATCGATAAAACCTGACATCGCCTGATGTAAGGCACGCGGAAAGGATTGTTTTTCTCCATCGGGCCTCATCGGAAGGAAACCTCGCGGCCATACCAAGCAGAGAGGATCTTCTTTTCAAGGGCCTCCATAATACGGGCGTCATCTTCTGCCATATGATCGTATCCACACAGGTGCAAAAGACCATGAACAAGAAGGAGGCTTAGCTCTTCTTCGAAGCTGGTACCGTATTCCCCACATTGAAGCGCAGCAACGTCGGGTGCGATCACGACATCGCCCAAAGTGATCAAAGGCTCATCGAACTGATCCTCTTCGAGAAGCATCAGCTCGTCATCAAGCCCATCGCACTCAAAAGAAAGCACGTCGGTGGGACCCTTTTTCCCACGGTATGTCTCATTGAGAGCAGCCATCTCTTCGTTGTTCACAAAGCTGAGTGAAACCTCAGTGCTCTCGGGCACCTCTTCGTGCTTGAGCGTAAAATGGGCCAGTTCTTCAATACGGATGCCCTTAAGGGCCTCCTGACCATGTTTTATATCGATGGCGATATCCATAGCTTAAGGCCTTTCCGCAGTTTTCTCGTACGCTGCGATAATCTTTGCCACCAGTGAATGGCGTACGACGTCCTTCTCGGAAAATTCAACAAATGAAATGCCATCGATTCCTTCGAGAATACCCTTGATGGTTTTGAGCCCCGATGCCCCCTGCGGAAGATCCACCTGCGTCACGTCGCCGGTGATAACCATCTTAGAGCCAAAGCCCAAACGGGTCAGAAACATCTTCATTTGCCCCTGGGTGGTATTTTGAGCTTCGTCTAAAATAACAAAGCACTCATTCAAGGTGCGCCCCCGCATGAAAGCCAAAGGCACGATTTCGATAACGCCCTCGTCAAGGAGCTGCCTGGCGCGTATGGGATCAGTCAAATCGAACAAGGCATCGTATAAGGGGCGGATATAGGGATCGACTTTTTCATGCAAGGTGCCGGGCAAGAAGCCTAAATTCTCTCCCGCCTCCACGATAGGTCGCGTCAAGACGATACGTGCAACCTCACGTCGATTGAGAGCTGCCAGCGCAAGCGCTATAGTAATATAGGTCTTACCAGTACCCGCAGGACCTATGCCAATGTTTATCGTGCTGGAACGAATAGTGTCACAGTAAAGCTTCTGACCTGCTGTTTTGGGACGTATTGACTTTCCACGACAGGTCAAGACCACATCCTCGCGAAGGTTTTTGGGCAAAAAGGCATCGGCTTTCAACAGGTCTAAAGTGCGCCGCACCGAAACCGTCGTAAGCTCAAACCCCTTCTCATCCTTGTCGTATAAGTCAGTGAAGAGCGCTACCAGGATGCCCACCTCATTGGGGGATCCCTGAAGCGTCACTTCGTTGCCGCGAATGGTGATACGAGCGGAAAAAGAATCCTCGATCATGCGCAGCAGTTCATCACCCGGTCCGGTGATGTGCGCCATATGAATGCTCTCGTCAGCTTGGAGCGTTTTTGTCAGAGTGTTTTCCATGCGGAAATTGTACCACGCCCTTTAGTGAGAACGGCCTCATCAGCTTCATTAAGCGAATAAATAGGGCACGAGTGAGCCTTTCTTGCAATCACCAACCGCTTCAACAAGGTGGTAGCTCTCCGTCATCATCGTTCCGTCCGATTCCACTAAGGCAAGCTCGGTGCTACCCCGCCGGCTCTCCTGGTCGCTGACAGCAAGTTGGGCACTCAGCTCACGGAGTTTTGACGCGCGGGCAGATTTCACCGAGGCATCAATTTGGTCGCTGCGCTGTGCTGCTGGAGTTCCCTCACGCCGCGAATAGGGAAATACGTGAATCTTGCTAAAGCTGCATTCCTGCGCAACAGAACAGCTCTCCTCAAATTCATGCTCGGTTTCACCGGGAAAACCCACGATGATATCGGTCGAAAGAGACAGTGAGGGCACTTTCCGGCGAATCCTCTTTACTAAGCTACAAAAAGTATCTGCAGAATAAGGCCTGTTCATATCGGAGAGAACCTTATTCGACCCCGACTGTAAAGGCAAATGCAGGTGGCGGCATACACGACCGCCGCTTGAAGCGAGCAGATTGATAACGTCTTCGCTTACATCGAGCGGTTCGATGCTTCCCACGCGAAAACGCATAAGAGGTTCAGAAGATTCGTGGTGGTCGGTGGCTTCCAGCAAGAGGAGCAAGAGAGCCGCCAGATCAAGAGAAGCGCCCTCAAAGAAGCCGCGATACGAGCCTAAGTTAATACCGCTGAGCACCACTTCTTTGACACCTGATGCATCGAGGGCCTTCACCTCTTCGAGAACCTGGTGGGCATCTCGACTGGTCGCCTTGCCACGCGCCACATGAACGATGCAGTAGGAACAATCGTTGTCGCAACCGTCTTGCACCTTGATGCCAACACGGCTGCGAAACCCCTCGCCAACAGGGATAATCGTCTTTTCCGAAGCTTCATGGGCATTGTACGTATCCCGAAGAAGCCCTTTGAGGTATTCGGGGGTAAACGCCTTCGACAAAACGACAATCCGCGAGGACATCTCCTCATAGACAGAGGCATGCAAAGCCGCCGAACAACCCGTCACGAGAATCCGTGCATCGCTGTTGACCGCACATACACGATGAACGGTTTTGCGCGTTTTCTTTTCGGCTTCTCCCGTAACGGCACAGGTATTCACCACAACGAGATCGGCCTCTTCGAGCGACCCTCGATGTAGGCCAGCAGATAAGCACTGTGCGGCGTATGAATCGGATTCAACTTTGTTTACCTTGCAACCCAGGTTTATGACGTGAAAGCGTGTCATCTTTCGTCACCGCCGATGCAGCCGCCCAGCTGCCCGAAGCTGTACAGAATTAAAGCGGGAGCGACGATGCCAGCAGTTTCCGTGCGTAAAATCGAGGAACCCAGAGAAACCAGCGAAGCATTTTCGCAGGCTAACAGCGCATCGACTTCGCGAGAAGTCAAGCCCCCTTCGGGTCCCACTACAACGGCAATACGAAAATCAGCCGCCTTCGTCTGCCAGCGATTATGCAGATCCGCCAAAACACCCGAAAGCCCCTTGATCAAGGGAGCCTCTTCCCAGCAAACCACAATAGCGTCAAAATCCGACGCATGAGCGCAAAACTCATCCACCGTCTGCGGAAGCGTCACTTCAGCCAGGACCGTTTGCCCCGATTGCATAGCGGCACTCTTTACCAGAGCAGACCAGCGCCTGATGCGTTCCGGAGCTTTTTTACCCTCAATCTTCATGATACTGCGCTCGCCTTTGAGCGGGATGAATTGACTCACGCCCAGTTCAGTGCCATGCCGAATAACCAGTTCCATCTTCTCGCCTTTAGCGAGCCCCTGCACCAGGGTCACGCGAGGACCCCTCGTCTGGGTATCCATCTTCTGGCAGATGCGAACTCGGGGAACACCCTCGTGAAACGAGATGATCTCACATTCAAAATAGTCGGATGAAGCGTCAATGACAGCCAGATGCTCCCCGGGCCCCATACGCGCGACCTTCATGTGATGTAGGTCCTCCGATGTCAACGCAAGAGCAAAGCACTCCTGAGTTTCATCAGAAAGGATTTGCTCTTGAAGAAAATAGTGAGGAAGACTCATAGACTAGCCACCAAAGACATCACGCAGTTTCTCGAGCGTCGAACGGGGCGCTGCAACGTCTTCACCCATGTCGGCGGCAAGCTCTTCAAGCAACTCACGCTGGTGCTTAGTGACCTTCTTGGGAATCACCACGCCTACATGAACATACAGATCTCCTCGATTTTCGGAGCGCAGGCGCGGCATACCGAAGCCGCGCACCCGTACCACCTGGTCGTTTTGACAACCTTCGGGAATACGTACGCTCACCTTCTCATCAGGCTTAATACCACTGATTTCGATTTCTGCACCAAGGGTAGCTTGGATGAACGATATATTAGCACGGCAGTGCAGATTGTCTCCGTCACGCTCAAAGAACTCGTGTTCCTGGATGCGGCAGGTCACGATCAAGTCCCCCGCAGCAGCACCATTCATGCCTGCTTCACCGTAACCTGAAATACGCAGCTGCTGGCCATCGCGAATGCCCGCAGGGACATCGACGCTCACCCGCTGACGATCAGGAACGCGCCCCTGCCCCTCACATTCGGGACAAGGGTTCTCCACGGTTTTTCCGATACCGTTACATTGAGGGCAGGTGGTGGCAGTCTGGATGGCCCCCAAAAACGTCTGCTGCACACTGGTAACACGTCCGGTTCCATTGCACTGAGAACAGGTGACCTCACGGCCATTTTCACCCAAACCCGTACCGGCGCAATCAGAACACGGGGCTAAGCGATCATAGACAATCTCGCGTTTGACACCCGTGGCGATCTCTTCAAGGGTCATACGCAAGCCAACACCCATGTCGCGACCGTTCTTGCTCACGGTGGAACGACCGCCCGCTTGGCCTCCGAAGAAGCTGCTGAAAATATCGCCCATGCCAAAGCCGCCGAACATATCCTCTACATTGGTGAAACCACCACCATACGGGCCACCGCCCGCCGCGCCGGGAATAGAACCAAAGCGATCGTACTGAGCACGCTTTGTCGGGTCAGAGAGGACATCGTATGCTTCGTTGATCTCTTTAAACTTCTCTTCGGCATTGGAAGCTTTATTGACGTCGGGATGAAATTCCCGCGCCTTTTTACGAAATGCTTTTTTTATCTCATCGTCCGTTGCGTCCTTGGACACGCCAAGGACCTCATACAGATCAGCCGCCATCACAAACCTTCCTTAAAAACAACAACAGGCAAAACGCAGCCTCCTAAATAGGAGGCACATTACTTGCTTTTCCTCATGACGCACAGTCCCCCATCAAGGGCAATCTGCCGTGCGCAAACGTATCAAGCAAAAATTCGGATGCATATTATCCCCTTCTGAAAGCAAAATGTCATTATGCATCGCCCAAAACGTCGCGAGCGCACCGAACAGCGGCCAGAGCACGAGAATAATCCATGCGTGTTGGGCCAATAACGGCAACAATTCCCTGATTGCCGTCGGTGCCGAACCGCCCCGCCACCACCGAAACGCCGGAAAGCGCATCGGAGCCGTTCTCGCTTCCGATGCTCACTGCGGGCATCTCCCCCACGCTCTGAGATGAGCTATGATCGAGGATCTCGAGAAGCAACGCATCGTCTTCGAGCATGTGGATAACGGGGATGAGGGATTGCGACTGGGAGAATTCGGGCTTTTGCAGCAACGTGCCTACCCCCAGGCTATGAGCACGAGAAACCGAGCCCTCACGCAAACAGGCAAGGATTTCGGAAACGCACTTTGAGACCAGAGAATCGCGTAGGGCCAAGCCCAGCGTTTCCGAAAGACCCTGTTCGAGGTCTTGAAGCGCACGACCGCACATCAGTTGATTCAAGAAAATCTGCACATGGCTCAACTCATCAGTGCTTACTTCGGCTGACGAGTGAATGTGCCGATTGAATACCTGACCATCCTCCGTCACCAGAATGCATAAAAACTCATGCAGCGTGAGCGAGACGAAAGAAATCTGCTTCAGTCGAAAATCATAGAAAGCGGGTGCCAAAACAACCGAAAGACAATCGGTAAAGCGCGAAAGATGGAAAGAGACCTGTTCAAGCAAGTCATCAAGCGCTGATGAGATTTCCAAAAGCTGCTCGACCGTATGGGCGTAATCAGCATGAGGGGACACCAGGTCGTGCTCGATAAGATCGTTGACAAAAGCACGATACCCCGCATCGGTAGGAATGCGGCCCGCCGAAGTATGAGGCTGAATCAGGTATCCTTCATCCTCCAGACGAGAAAGCTCATTGCGTACCGTAGCGGAGCTAACGCCCAGAGGATAGCGCTCGATGAGGGTGCGCGAGCCAACGGGCAAGGCGCAGGAAACATATTCCTCAATGAGCGCGCTCAAAACACGTTGTCGCCTATCGGAAAGCATCCCTTTATCTTCCCTCTCCACGTATCTTCGTGACATCGATTACCATCTGTGCATTGTAACAGCAGCTCATCGGCGAAAAGAAAGGCAGGGGCAATGTTTGATGAACCGTTACTTAACGAAAACCATGGTTTCTCAAGTCACGGCGCCATATTGAAGATGCGGCCATACATTTCGTTTCCGCAGAGCCAACCGAGCTCGGTAGGCCGATAGCGGCCATCCTCTTTTCGGCATAAACCCAGCTGGCAGAGCTCATCGAACGTTTTGCACGCCTGTGGAAGAAGATCGAGCGATGCCTCCACCTGGGCAAAAGACACTCCCCGCGCCATGCGCATACCCATCATAAGATCTTCGGCACGCATCTGGGCGGGGTTTAAATCATCGGTGACAAAACCATCCTGCTTCCGCATACGACGCTGTTCATTTTGGGTCATCGTGACAGCGCTTTGGCCAAAGCCCAGATAAGGAACTCCTGTCCAATAAGCACGATTATGCCGACACTGATACCCCGGCTTCGCATAACTCGCCACTTCATAGCGCTCAAACCCGGCTTCGTGCAGGATCTGCTGAGCTAAGGCCATGCGCTCCGCTTCGCAATCATCATCGGGCTCATCCATCTGACCGGAAAACACCGCCTTCTGAAAAGCGGTTCCCTCCTCGATGACCAAAGGATACACGCTCACGTGGCTTACGCCTAAATCGATTGCTTGACGAAGCGATGTCTCGAAAGACGAGGCGCTTTGACCAGGAATGCCGCACATCAAATCGACACTTACATTGTCAAAACGAGAGCGTGCCACGTCCACCGCACGACGCGCAGCCTCAGCCGAATGAGCACGACCCAAAAGGGACAACACCTCATCATCAAAGCTCTGGATTCCCAAAGACAGACGATTGACGCCCAATGCCCAAATATCATTTACAAGACGCTCATTCACGCTTTCAGGGTTTGCCTCCATCGTGCATTCAACGTTGGGCTCAAGACGCAGTGATAACGAGAGCGCATAAAGAAGTGACGACAAGCGGCTCATGCCGATGAAGCTGGGAGTGCCACCACCAAGATACACGGTTTCAATGTGCGCAAGCTCCCCTTCTTTAGAAGCACGACGAATCTGACAAACCAAATCCTCAATGTACTCATCGATTTCAGAAGAGGAGGCATCGACCGCCCGAGAGCTGAAATCGCAATAGCTGCATTTTTTAACGCAGAAGGGAATGTGCAGATACAAAGCCCGATAAGGATCGTGAGACACCTTCAACTCCTCTCGCTAAAGAGACGGACTGTCAAGGGAGGGGGCGTCCTTATGCTGCATAGCTTTTTCCAACAGCTCATCAAACACCTGGTTGAAATCCTCCAAGGTGACGCTTTCGTTGATGCGTCTGCGCGCAACACTCGCACCCGGTAGACCCGTCATATACCACATGGCGTGCTTTCGCATACGGCAAATATTCCGACCCGATCGCTGAGAGAGCAACTGCGCATGGGTCCGCGCCATGGCAATGCGCTCTTGAGCAGAGGGGGGATCGCCTGGCTCAGCGCCCCGAAGAGCAGCCTTTACCTGCGAAAATATCCAGGGATTACCTTCGGCGGCACGCGCAATCATAATTGAGTCGCACGCGGTCTCCTCAAACATGCGCACAGCATCTTCCCCGCTTTGTATGTCGCCGTTTCCGATAACGGGAATCGTCAGCGCCTCCTTCACGCGGGCAATGAGCGATGAATCGGAGCGTCCGTGATACATCTGCTCGGCATAACGTCCGTGAACGGCACAAGCGGAAGCACCTGCGTCTTCCATACGCTTGGCAAACTCCACCGCTGTTTCTTTTCCCAGATAAAAGCCGCGCCGAAATTTCACGGTAACCGCGTGCTCAACAGCTTTTTCCATAGAACGGACAATCTTTGCTGCCACATCGGCGTCTTTCATCAAAGCCGCACCGTCTCCTTTACTGCATATTTTGCGCGCGGGACAGCCCATATTGATATCGATATACGCCAATCGCTCACCGAGATGCTCTTCAACCCATGCCGCTTCGCGAGCCATGGTGTCGGCTTCATGACCGAACAGCTGCACGGCTACTTTTTCTTCGCCGGGAGCAAGACGCAAGAGATCCCGCGTTTTCTCGTTAGCAAACGAGAGTGCTTTTGATGAAACCATCTCCGTATAGGTCATATCCGCACCGTGCGCCAAACAAAGTGAGCGCATGGCTTCATCGGATACGCCCGCCATGGGTCCCAAAATCACTTTGTGACCACGCAGAAACCCCGAAAGCTGATCTCGATATGCGCTGCTCGTCATAAGGCGCCTATTCATCTACTTTCAGTATGGCCATAAAAGCTTCCTGGGGCACCTCGACGTTGCCGATGGACTTCATGCGCTTTTTGCCTTCCTTTTGCTTTTCCAGCAGCTTGCGCTTTCGAGAAATATCGCCGCCGTAGCACTTGGCCAACACGTCTTTGCGCTTCGCCTTAACGGTTTCACGAGCAAGAACGCGCCCGCCAATGGCGGCCTGAATAGGCACTTCAAACAGCT
The DNA here is from genome assembly GCA_964346845.1 of uncultured Eggerthellaceae bacterium. Lineage (GTDB taxonomy): Bacteria > Actinomycetota > Coriobacteriia > Coriobacteriales > Eggerthellaceae > CAKUOV01. The sequence continues at coordinate 11,181 of CAYFWL010000037.1, forward strand.
GGCGAGGAATGATGCTCTTAAGCTTTTCCGCCAAAACGCGCCCGCGGTCATAGGCCTTATCCTTGTGGACGATAAAGGAAAGAGCATCGATGGGTTTTCCTGATAAAAGAATATCAAGTTTTACCAGTTCGCTGGGGAAATAATCGTCAAATTCGTAATCGAGGCTCGCATAGCCTTTAGTATACGATTTCAGCTTGTCGAAATAATCCATGATGAGCTCAGACAAGGGAATACGCCAAATAAGCTCCACCGTAGTGCTCGAAAGATAATTCATGTTGACAAACTGCCCACGCCGGCTCACCGTCAAATCCATGACCGCGCCGACATAATCGGGGGGAACCATGATCTTAGCCTTCAAGAACGGCTCTTCGATGAATTCGATCTCCCCTGGATCAGGCATTTCTTGGGGCGAATGGATGCTCAATACCTCTCCGCCCTGTCGATGCACCCGATACTCAACACTCGGTGCTGTAGCCAAGAGGTCAAGCTTGAATTCTCGCTCAAGGCGCTCCTTGATGACCTCCATATGAAGCAGGCCCAGAAAACCAACGCGGAAGCCAAAGCCCAAGGCATGGGACTTCTCAGGCTCCCACACCAAAGCGGGATCGTTCAAAGAGAGCTTTTCCAAGGCCTCTTTCAGCGCCTCATACTGATCGTTGTCGATAGGGAAAAGCCCCGTAAAGACCATAGGCTTCGCCTCACGATAGCCCGGAAGCGGCTCGGCAGTCCTGTTGGTGGAAATTGTGATGGTATCGCCCACCTTCACCTGGCTCACCGATTTGAGCCCCGTTACCAGATAGCCGACCTCTCCGGTATACAGGGCAGGCAATGCAGTCTCAAGGGGGCGGCGCGCACCGACTTCCTCCACGAGCGTCTCGGTGCCCGTTGCCAGCATGAGGATACGGTCACCCTTCTTCACCTGCCCGTCAACAACGCGAATCAAAGCAACAACACCACGATAGGGATCGAAGTATGAGTCAAAAATCAAGGCCTTCAAGGGAGCGTCTTCCTTGCCCACCGGTGCGGGAATGGTATAGGCAACCGCTTCAAGGAGCTCATGGATGCCCGCCCCTGTCTTGCCGCTTGCCAGAACAGCATCATCAGCGGGGATTGCCAATCCGTCCTCAATTTCTGCCCTAACGCGATCAGGGTCTGCGGAGGGGAGGTCTATCTTGTTGATAAGGGGGACAATTTCCAGATGAGAGTTCATCGCCATCATGGCGTTTGCCACCGTTTGCGCCTCGACACCTTGCGTCGCATCGACCACCAACACCGCACCATCGCATGCCGCAAGGCTGCGAGAAACCTCATAGGTAAAGTCAACATGCCCGGGGGTATCGATCAGATTGTACTGATACACTTCCCCATCGTCAGCTGTATATTCGACGCGAACCGCCTGACTTTTGATGGTGATGCCACGCTCTCGCTCGATGTCCATAGAGTCAAGGAGCTGTTCTTTCATATCGCGCTGGGCAACCGTCCCCGTCAATTCCAATATACGATCAGAGATCGTGGATTTGCCGTGATCGATATGGGCGATAATGGAAAAATTCCTAATATGATTCAAATCTGTTGCCATATGTGTTTGCTTTTATCCTTTACTTCCTACCAGAGTGCCTATTTTATAAGGAAAAATGGCATTTTGGGCAAAGTTTTTCGTGACAGAGTCATGAGCATTTGATATTCTAACGCATGTTGTATCTAGCAATACGTACGCGCGATGAACTTATCGCCGAATCTGCAGACTGGCTGCATGTAAAGATTCGTGTTGCTGGGAGACCGCATAGGTCGAAGAAACGAGGAAAATCCTGCTCGCTTCAAACATCGCATAAGCCCTTGGGGTCTTTTCCATCTGGTCGGGTATGCGGCGTTTCCTCCGATGCGGTACGTGCATGGCGCGTTTGCTATTGCTAGGTACACCAGAAACGCAATGAAGATTAACCGACAAACGGAAGGACTATCATGGCAAACATCAAAAGCCAAAAGAAACGCATCCTCACCAATGAGAAGGCTCGTCTGCGCAATCGCGCTGTTAAGTCCGAGCTGAAGACCGCCACTCGCCGCGTGCGCGAGGCAATTGCCGCTAACGATGCAGAAACTACCTATGCTGCTGCTCTCAAGGCTTGCCGCTTGCTCGACAAGGCTGCTAGCAAGGGTGTTATCCACAAGAACCAGGCTGCTAACCGCAAATCCGGCACCATGGCTCTGGCAAACACCATTGTTACCGATGAGGTTCGTGCTGCCTACAAGCCCGCTGAGAAAAAGCCCCAGCAGGCAACCGGCAACAAGAAGGCTGCCGCCAAGGCCGCTCGCAAAGAAGCCATGGCTGCCGCTTCTGCTGAAAAGGCAAAGCGCCGTGAAGCTCAGCTGAAAGCTGAAGCCAAGGCTGCCAAGAAAAAGGCTGAGGCTGAAAAGAAGGCTGCCGAAGAGGCGGCTCAGGCTGCCGAAGCCGAGGAAGCTGCTGAATAGGGCATTCGTGCAAAACTGCGTTCGCGCGGGGGCGTTGACATCAGTCAACGCCCCCTGTTTTCTGAGCGATCTCAATAGGTAGCTGAATGGTTCAATAATGCAAAACGGTCGCAAAAAGTCGAGTTTTGGGTAAAAAGATGGTTGAAAATCGGGTAAAAAAGCCTGAAACGACTGATATTCATCCATTTCAGGGTATAAAGATGGGTGATTTCTCGTTTCGGTTACCCAAAACTCGACTTTTTGCGACCGTTTTGCATTGAGAGCATCAAAGACCCAACACCAGCCGCGTCTTTTACCGCGAGAGCGTCTCAA
>CAYFWL010000037.1:13971-15237 GCA_964346845.1 uncultured Eggerthellaceae bacterium
CAACAACCCAACGACAAAACGCTTCAGAGGGGTCTTCTCCTGACTTCATTGCCTTTTCTGTGTCGCGCAAGGTCACCAGTGCGTGACGAAGCTCTTCGGCCGAAAATCTGCTCGCATAGCGCGCGTGATTTTTTATCTTCCATGATTCTGCAGCCGAATATCCCAGTTCACTGAGAAGAGTTCCTCTGCTCCCTCGTCCATCAAGGGACTTCACGCAGATAAGCTCGCGCAGACGATGTGCACATTGAGGAACCAAGGCATGAGGAGAAACACCGCGCGCCTGGTACAACCACTGAAGCGCTTCTGCTGCTTTCCGCTCAGAGAAGGGCTCCAAAAACTTCCAAGGTTTCGCATCAGCCGTAGCTTCAACGTATTCCTCGACATCGGAGACCGAGATTTTTCCTTTTTCGGTACAGATCAGGGCGATCTTCTCGATTTCATTGTCGAGAAATATCGTGTCGGTGCCTACATAATCGACAAGAAGAGCAGCCGCCGCTTCATCCATACGCACACCGTAAGCAGCTGCCATGCCGACAAGCTTCTTCTGCAATTCTTTGCCTTTAGGGAGCGCACAGGTGATAACAGCGGTTTTTCCGAGCGCATCGATGGCTTTATAGAGCTTCGTTGACTTTGCAAGCTTCTCAAAAGAAAGAGCCAAGACAGTGGATTCACAGGGAGCCTGCGCGTATTTCAGCAAGGACTCAAGATCGGCTTTGCGTAGCTTTTCTCCTTTGTGGACGAGTACCAAGCGGCGCCGTGCCATAAAAGGTATCGTTTCGCAGGCTGAAACGATATCAGCCCCTGAGCAGGTTTCGCCATCGAAGTCGTCACAGTCAAACGATAAATCGTCCTCTTGCTCCAACCGGAGTTTGAGACGATCAAGGACCGTAGCACGCTTTAAATCATCATCGCCCACGGCAAGATGAATGCTCAGTATGTTGGAAGATGTTGCCATGGTGCCATTTTACCTTTCTGCACGCACGCGAATACCCTGTTTTTCGAAGAAACAGCGTATTGTTCCTTGCGTATCGGTGCGGTATACTCGCACACCATGCTCCTCAAGCGCCTTCAAAGCCGTGGCAGTTGGGTGCCCATAACGATTCTGCTTACCTGCGCTCACCAGGGCGATTTCTGGATCGATGCTCTTAAGTATTTCGTCTGAACAGGAATTTTTCGAACCATGATGCCCCACCTTGAATACATCAGCTTGAGAAAGGAGACCAGCTATATGAAGTCAAGGGTTAGACCGTAGATTCTCGGATTTTT
>CAYFWL010000038.1:0-11225 GCA_964346845.1 uncultured Eggerthellaceae bacterium
TAGTTCTTTTTAGGCGTAGGTGCCGCTTTATAAAATCTGCTTCAAACGGAAATGCTGCAGAGGGTAGGTAGACGAAAGTCGCGGCAGTGCTTGTGGGGGCAGCGCTTGCGGGAAAGGTAGCGGAAAATGCCAACACCTCCCCTGTTTCGACGGTGAGGGAGGTGCTGGCGCGTGCTCTTCTGGAAGAAACATTCTTGCAAGAGAACCGGGAAGCGAGAACCGGGAAGCGAGAACCGAGAAGCTCGTCAGGTCGGGAAAGCTCCCCTTCTCCAGACGCCTCCGATATTCACAGGCGCATAATGCACGAAGCGTCATATCATGTTCGCTTTTCTCGGAAGAGCCGCTAACCCGCAGAATAGCGCCGCTAGGAATTACAGCGTGCGCTCACATACCGAAAACACGGATGGTTTTTTGCGCGTTGGGACCTTTTTGCGCTACGGTAGAAATGTTCATTGGAGCGCTTGCAGCAAAGCGCCCCCGAAGTATACCTGAGAGCCTGCGAAAAAGAGTCAAGGGCGTTAGGAGGACAAGGTGGCCGAAGAGATCAAGCGCGTCTACCGCTTTGGGAAAGACGCAGAAGGCAGCAATGTAACCGAGGGAAACGCTCAGATGAAAGCCCAGCTGGGCGGCAAGGGGGCAAACCTTGCCGAGATGGCGAATATCGGTCTTCCCGTTCCCCCGGGATTCACGATCACGTGTCAAACCTGCATGGAGTTCTCTAACGCGGGCAACAGGTGGCCTGAAGGTGCACTTGAGGCCATTCATGCGTATCGCGAAGATCTCGAAGCACGTATTGGCAAGAAGATCGGTGATGCGGAAGATCCGCTGCTCGTTTCTGTCCGCTCGGGATCCCCTGTTTCTATGCCGGGCATGATGGACACGGTTTTGAACCTCGGTCTGAACGATCAATCTATCAAAGGCCTGATCAAACAGACGGAAAATCCGCGCTTTGCCTGGGATTCCTACCGTCGTTTTATCCAGATGTTCTCCAGCGTTGTTATGGGACTTGATGGCGACCTGTTCGAGGACGCTATCAAGGCTAAAAAGCTTTCCTGCGGCGCCGTCTCCGACACCGAACTTTCTGCCGATGACCTGACCGAGCTCGTTTCTGAGTTCAAGCAGATCTTCTCCGAACATGTCAGAGCAGATGAGCACGCCGACCTTGTGATCGACGGTGTTGTCCACTTCCCACAAGACCCGTTGGTCCAGCTCAAATATGCGATCGAGGCCGTTTTCGGCAGCTGGGATAACCCCCGTGCAGTCCTTTACCGCAAGGAAAACAAGATTGACGACAACATGGGTACCGCTGTCAACGTGCAGTGTATGGTCTTCGGCAACAAAGGCAACACCTCTGCTACGGGCGTTGCGTTCACCCGCAACCCCGCAGATGGCACCAAGGAGTTCTACGGCGATTATCTGGTAAATGCCCAAGGCGAAGACGTTGTCGCCGGCATTCGCAATACGAGTCCTATCTCTGAACTCAAGCACATCGATGGCCTACAGGAGGCTGGTCGTGAACTCGAAGAGGTTTTCGTGATTCTTGAGAACCACTTCCGCGATATGATGGACATCGAGTTCACCATCGAACAGGGCAAACTCTGGATGCTCCAAACCCGCGCAGGCAAGCGCACTGCTGCCTCGGCACTCAAAGTTGCCATCGATATGCAGAGAGAAGGGCTTATCACCAAGGAAGAGGCTGTTCGTCGCGTTGAGCCTTCCCAACTCGACCAGCTGCTCCATCCGCAGTTCGATAAGAATGCCGACTATGATGTTCTCGCACGCGGTCTGAACGCTTCTCCAGGCGCTGCTGTGGGCGAAGTCGTCTTTACCGCAGCCGATGCTGTTGCGGTCGCTGAAGCGGGCCGCAAGGCCGTTCTTGTGCGCTGGGAGACCACGCCGGATGATCTTGCTGGCATGATTGCTGCCGAGGGCATTCTCACCTCCCATGGTGGTAAGACGTCCCACGCAGCCGTTATCGCACGTGGTATGGGTGCCCCCTGCGTCTGCGGCGCCGAGGCCTTAAAGATTGACGCTAAGAGGAAGGAAGCGGTCGTTTCCGGTACCGATGTCGTCCTTCACGAAGGCGACATCATCTCTATCGATGGCACATCGGGCATCGTTGTCCAGGGAGCCGTCGAGCTCGTTATGCCCGAACTGACCGGTGACCTTGATACGATTCTTGAATGGGCGGATGAGTTCCGCAAGCTCGGTGTTCGTGCTAATGCCGACAATCCTGAAGATGCCCAGCTCCCCCGTGACTTCGGCGCCGAGGGTATTGGCTTGTGCCGCACCGAGCATATGTTCTTAGGTGAGCGCAAGCAGATTATCCAGACCTTCATTCTCAACGATGATGAGGGGATTCGCCAGAAAGCTGCCGACCAGCTTTCCGAGGCTCAGGCTGGTGATTTCTATGGCATGTTCAAGGCAATGGATGGCCTGCCCGTCATCGTGCGCCTTCTCGATCCGCCGCTGCATGAGTTCCTCGAAGACCCGCGTAAGCTCGATGTTGAAATCGCACGTCTTGAGGCTCAGGGCACCTCTGCGGCCGCGCTTGCTGAAAAGCGCGCGTTGCTCAGCAAGATCGATTCCTTCGTCGAGTCCAACCCAATGCTCGGTTTACGCGGTTGTCGCTTATCCATCGTGTACCCGATTCTTCCGATTCTGCAGGTTCGTGCCATCGCAAGCGCAGCGGCGGCGCTCAAAAAGGAAGGCTTCGATCCGCGACCCGAAGTCATGATCCCACTTGTTTCCACAGTAAACGAGCTTGAGAAGCTGCGCGCCGTTGCGGAGGCCACCATCGCTGAGGTTGCTGCCGCTGAAGGCGTTGAGCTCGCCATTGAGATTGGAACCATGATCGAGCTTCCGCGTGCCGCTGTCACCGCCGATGAGATTGCCGCTCAAGCCGACTTCTTCAGCTTTGGCACGAACGATCTCACGCAGACTGCGTTTGGCTTCAGCCGTGATGACGTTGAAGGCGAGTTCATCCCGCAGTACCTCGATGAGAAGTTGCTGCCGTATAATCCGTTTGCGACTATTGATTCGGGTGTTGCGAAGCTTGTTTCCATGGGTGTTGAGCTGGGCCGTCAGGGTAATCCTGCTTTGACTATCGGTGTCTGTGGCGAGCACGGCGGTGATCCGGATTCCATCCATATCTTCAGCAAGATTGGTTTGGATTACGTTTCCTGTTCGCCGTATCGCGTGCCAGTTGCGCGTCTTGCTGCCGCTCAGGCAGCACTGGGGGCTTAGTTGCGCAAAGCCGTATTCCATGCATAGTCTTAGCGCAGGGTGATGTAAGCGTTCTCTGAATTCCCAGGAGGTCCCTTATGGGACCTCCTGAGTTTACCGGGAAATCCTTAAGGATTGGCCTCTCTGAAACCCTATCTTTTCGCACCCTATCCAACACGTACAACATAGTCCTGAAGAGCAGCGCTCACCTGGGCTTCATGGCTGCCCAGGGCGCTTTTTAGCGCGTCAATGGGAAGCTGATAGCTGTTGTTATTCTGCGAGATATGCATGGCCACTACTTGCTGGAGGCCAGACCAGAGGAGACCCTGGAGTTCTTCTGCCGCCTGGCGGTTGGACAGATGCCCCTGATTCGATCCTACCCGTTTTTTCAGCACATAGGGATACGGGCCAGTACGAAGCATCTCTTCATCGTGGTTTGCCTCCAACGCCAGGATGCGCACCTCGTGGAGGGCGTCATGGGCAGATGCCTCCACGACGCCTGAATCGGTGAGATAGCCCAGGGCATCACTTCCCTGTTCAAAGCGAAATCCGCAAGAAGATGCTGCATCATGGCTGGTCGCGAAGGGAAAGACCTCAATTCCATCGAGAAAAAGCCACTTTTCTCGCCTGAGGGACTGCAAGGCGAAATCGTTTTCGAGGGAGGCGATCTCCTTGCTGTTGTGGCGGGCGGGATCTTCCACAAACACCGGAACGTGAACACCTCGCCTGCGGAGCGAACGAAGCACCGCGCCTAAACCTTTCGTATGGTCGCTGTTCTCATGCGTGATGAGAAATGCCGAAATCCGCTCAGGTTCAATGCCCGCATGGTCGAGACCCTTCATAAAATCACGTGCGCAAAGACCGCAATCGAGAGCAAGCACGCTGCCATTTTCGCTTTCCTCCACGAGGGCAGCATTACCCTTACTGCCCGACCCGAGAACGTGCAGTTTAAGCATAGTGGCAACCTTCTGCAGCCTTTACGGCATCCGCTCGCTTATCGAGCCTTCTGTTGCGGACATACAGGGCAATATCTGCTCCCACCAGAGCCAGGTTCATGCAGTAGAAAAGCAGCACAGAGCTCAGATGGTCATCCACAAGCTTAGCTGCGATACCAAACAGGTAACCTACCGCCACGATGATCTCAAAAGCGACGCTCTTGCCTTTGGCGGTGCGTGATCGCAGCGACTTGGCGATGTTTACCGGCCAGGCCACCGCAAAGCACAGTAGAAAGCACATCTCAAATATCTCGGTAAGGGGTACGCCAAAAAGAGCCATCATCGCAGCTGTCATCTCCCAGAAAAATTGCAAGAGCGAATTCAATCGTTGGCAGCATAGCACACTCCCCTACCTCGCGTTGCCACACTGCGAGAAAGATCCCAAGCGCTCTGCGGTCGCCTTGATTTTCGCGTATAATCGCACGAGCTAAAACAGGATTCTTAACACACGCGGCAGAGGTTCACATGAGCATCATTTCCATAGAGGGCGCAGAAAACATCCGCGATCTGGGGGGTATTCCGCTGCCTTCGGGGCACATAATAAAAAGCGGCGTGCTGTATCGTGGTGGCAACTTGTCCAAGATAACGCCCGCAGGCGCCCGCTTTCTCGTGGAAGACTTAGGTGTTTCCCTCATAGTTGACCTGCGGGTTAGTTGGGAGTTAGAGGAAAAACCCGATGTTGAGCTGAGTGGTGTTGAAAACGCTCATATCCCCTTCTACGACCGTGAAATCGTCGGGATCGACTACACGGAGCCCGAAGCGGGAACGCTCGTTGTGGGGCGCGATACTGCCTGTAACCCCGATCATTTCTACCGGCACATGGCCAACGAGCTTACCGCTGCCCAGATGGGTAAGGCGGTGCAGCTCATTTTGAGTCATGCTATGAAAAACAAGCCGGTGTATTTTCATTGCAGCGGGGGCAAAGATCGCGCCGGCATTATCGCGTTGTGCCTCCTTACGGTGCTCGGCGCCTCTGAAGAGAGCATCTTGCAAGACTATCTGTTGACTAATCTTTCGCGCGATAAACACATCGACATGGTCTATCAGCGTTTTTTGAGGCTTGCAGGGGGAAACGAAGAACTGGCGCGGGAAATCACCCAGAACCATCGTGCGCGCCCTGAAAATCTCATCGCCTTTCGCGAGGCGGTGCAAGAGCGTTATGGCAGCATGGATGCCTTCGTGGTGCAGAAGTTAGGCATGACACCCGAGCTTGTCGTTCGCGCTCGTGAAGCTTTGACCGAATAAAAGCTCCGCTGATGCGCTTGTCCTCTCCCGTTCTCTGAACCCACAGGACCACAGGACCGCAGGACCGCAGGAGTGCGCTTTCCCGGTGCTTCCTCCTATGCCCCTTCCCGGGAAAGCTCCACCAGCTCTTGCCACAGTTTCACCATGGCAAGAGTGTCGAGCTCGCAGTATTTCAGCAGATGGCGGCGGGTATGCTCTTCCTCTTCGGGATCCATGGATGCCAGTTGAGCAAAGGCAGCGCTTGCTTCGGCGCCGTTGTGCACGCCTTCTAAAGCATGATAATCAAGGTTGGGATCATGGGGGAAAAGCGCCGGAAGCACCGCTTTGATAGAATTGGAGCCCCCCATCGAAGCGAAATAGCAATCTCCCCGCTGGAAAGGAATCAGCAGGTCGCGCATTCCTTCCACCAGGCTCATCAGGTGCTCTGAAAGATCGGGAAACGTCTGAGCGAGCTCCTTGATGCGATTTTTCTCAAAGCTCATATTGTAGGCGAGGATACATGCGCCCGAAGGAATATCACGAACCAAATGCTCTGCCACGCTTCGTCGCGGATCGCCCACCGAGGGGGCAAGGAACTCAAGGTGGACAGGTGGAGTGTTTGGTGTGCTCACAAGGTGCAGCGAGTATTGGGTGGGTATTTGCTCATAGGGCCTGGTTCCGTCAAAAAGCGGCAAGGCTGGCTGGAAGGTTTCGAAATCAAGGAAGTACAGAGGAAAGCTCAAACTGTTCAGGAAGTCCTTGATTTTCAGCGAATCTATCAGAGAACTTGAGCCCTGAACAGCGCATTCAAGCTGAACACGCTGACGCTTGCTGAGCTTGAGCCCGCTTTGAGCAACGTCAGCGAGACGTACAATACCCCGATGAGCGAGCTCAAAAGCTTGTGTGCTTTTTATACGGTGGAGATCGAACACGCTTGGTTGGGGGATAGTACGCCAGCACCAGGAGCGGTATCCGCACTCATAGGGGCTTTTGCACTGGGGGCCAAGCGGAATTTCCGGCTCATGTTCTTGGTCGGCGGTCTTTTTGAAGAGCTCCGTATTTTCTTCAACGCCTTCAAGGAGGCTGAAAATTTCCTCGGTGCAATCCTGCGCCGTGAAGAGCTGCTGTATATCAAGCTCTCCTTGACGCACGTAGGAGCCGTTCACATGCATGAGGGACACCGTTTTCACCTTAAGGCCGCATTGGGTGAGCACCCAGCACTGAAAGGCCATGTCGTGCTTATAGATGTCACGCATGTGTGTTGAAGATTTTACCTCCACCAGATGAACGCCATCATCCTCTACACGAAGGATGTCAACCGAACAGAAGTTTCCCTCATAGGCAAAGGACGCCTCGGCAATATTGCGCGGTCCCTTCCCCTGCAGGGCATCCTCTACGAAGCGTGCAGTGTTCTCAAGCATAGCTTGCTTGCTTGTTTCGCAGAAGGGGACCTCCACGAAGGGGCCGTAGTATCCCATCGCCTTATCTCCCAGCATGCTGCCGCTGTCGAGAATGCTTTGATTCATAACGGAAGCATCGAAGAGCTCAGGCAGATGCTGGTCCATCCAGAGCATTTTGGGACACTGAATCGCCTTGGTGTAACGTGATTTCGAAAGATTCAAAGAGGACTTCTTCCTATCGAATGGCAGCACGTAGATTATACTCTTATCAGCGGCTTGCCGTTAAGCTCGTGTACGTGCTCGAGCCTGCTTTGGTGAAAAAGGAAATCATTCCTATAGCTAAAGAGGCATGCGAAGTATTGGAAATTGAACGTTTGCGCCAAAATAGGACAAGTTGATAAATTTCTATAAGATTTATCATTTACAAAACCCAAACTCCAATATAATATGCTCTTGATGACATGTCGGTCCCTGTACCGACATAAAATCCTCGAACTCCAGTAAACGCACCAGAAACACACCAGGCTGGAAGGGGGGTTGGGCTAACCGTCAGGATAGGCCGCCAGAAAAACAAATGTCCCGAGCGGCAACTCGAGACCTTTGTTTGAGACAAGCTCATATCAATGCGACTTGATGGAAGGTATTATACCATTCCTTAGTAGGTTCTTGTCTTTTTTTCTGCAAAAAAGTCCTCATTTCCTGCTCTTTTGTCCAGATGAATGACGCACAATTTTTCGTTTGGAACCAGCGCTCTGCGTTTGGACGAGACCCCGACACAAGCTTTTTTCCGTGCGCTTTGTCACGATGACCGTTCATCTTTTTACTGCATCGCACGAAAAGAGAGCAATGGTCAGTGGAGTGAATCTTTCGCACGTTCTGATCAGCTCCTGGGATATTCCCTCTTTGATGATGCTGCTGACTGGTACATAAGCCGCAATGGCTTTTCCCAGCGCTCTCGTAAGACTGAGCGCTTGCGTCAAATCAATGCGCTGATGTACGACCTCGATTGTCACCAGGGAAACGCTCGTCTTGCTGTTGCCGAGGGCTTGCAGGCTCTTTGGGACGCTGTTCTGCAGGGCAATCTTCCCGAACCCTCCCTGATCGTTGATACAGGCCGGGGGCTTCATGTGTACTATGTCATGGAGCGTTCGTTGGCATATCGCGTTCGCGGTGGCGCCTTCAACGAAAAAGGCCTTGCTTTTTTCCGCGATGTCGAGGCGAAGCTTCTCTCCTCCCTCAAACATGCTCTTGGGGCCGCACCGCAGCTTGAAGTTGACACGACTGTTCTTGACTTTGCACGTGTGGGCCGCATTCCGGGAACGTTTAATGTTTCTGCAGGTCGTTATGCTCAACTCGTTCATCTGCGCGAAGATTATTATTCACTGTCCCAGCTCTCCACCCTATGTTCGCTAAAACCCCTTCTTCATGCGAAAAGGCCGGGCAAATCGACTCTTATGGCTTTTGATAAGCTCGCGCTCTCTCGTGTGGGCAAGCTGTTCAAGCTCCAGGAAGCACGTGGTTTTAACTGCCAGGGAAATCGCGAACTCATGTGTTTTTGCCTCTATAATGCTGCTGTTCAGGTTTATGCCGACAAGGAAGATGCCTACAGGCGCTTGGTGGAGTTCAACAGTCGTTTCAACGAGCCCTTAGCCTCAGCGGTGCTGAGCCAGATTGTGCGCTCGGTGACGAAGGTGGGGTTTTACAAGATGTCGGCGGCGACTATCGTCAATAAACTCAAAATGAGTTCCGGGGAAATCGAGAGCACCTCATTTTTCGAATCGCGTCGCATGATAGAGCGCCAGGAGGCCAAGCGGGCAACCGCCGAGAAACGTCAGGCGCGCAATGAGAAGATCGTCGCGCTTTATGCCGCGCCTGACGCAACGATGGAGTCCGTGGCAAAGGCCGTAGGTGTTTGCAAGCGCACCGTAGCCTCGGTGCTTAAATGCGCCCGAGAGGCGGTCCAGGCAGATATCTCGCCTGATAAACCGCCTGTTTTTGACCTTAAAGAAGCAGCACGGAGGGCTCTTAATTTGCTCGACTCGAAAAAGTGCAATTTTTTGGCAGACGTTTTTAGGGGTGTGGCCTGCTCCTCTCCTCACTTGTCTTCTCCCCTTGATGCTGCTTCTTCGGTTGTTCTCACCCATGGCTTAGGCCCATAAAAGAGACGTCTCTGGTGAGACGTCTTGAGCTTGTTGCGTGGCGGTTTTTTATTTAATCCCTTGAGAGTTCTTCAAGCTTGTCCAGGAGGTTTCTTAGTTCTGCTATGAGGATTCTATCTGGGCTTTCTCCCGTCTTATGGGCTGCTTTGAGTTCTTTTTTTGCCGCTATAAGAAATTCATTAGATTTCTTCTCTTTTTTGCTGCTCCCTTTTCTACGCGCCTGTGCTGTACGTTCGGCGTTTTTCTTTGTCACGTTTCCGCTTTTGATTTGATCGCAGATCAGCTTTTGATTCTCTTCATCCAAAAGGGCGATAGCATATGCTGCTGTTTTAGTGATGAGGTCGTTGTCGTAGAGAAGTTTTCCTTCAGGGCAAAGGGATTTTCCGATGGTTACCTCCATAGTTGCCGTACGAGGACTGATGCCGAACTGTTCTGCCAAGATCTCCTTGGTTGCCCTTCCTTTAAAGGCATCATCTTTTTTTCGTGCTTGCAGTATCCTTTCTTGCACGGCTGCCATACCGTCGGCGCGTTCAGAGGGAGTCATGTTGCGCTGGCCCATGTTTTCGGCATGGAGTATGAAATTTGCATCTTCGTCAGAGAGCTTTCCCACCTCGAAGCATCGTGCAGGAACCATATACCAGTGTTCGCCATATCGTTGCCCAAGAAGCAGGTGAGCGCGGTAGCGTCGCTCACCATCGATGATCTCGTAGCCTGCATCGGTTGCTCGCACGATAAGAGGTGTTGTGTTTTTTGTCTCATAGATGAGTGAGGCTAGGCTTTCAACACTCCCCTCCTCTACCGTGTATGTGTTGTTGGCGTTTGGTATTAAGTCACGCACGTCGAAGAAATCGAAACCGGCTTTTTTAAGGAGTGAGGTGCGTTTGTTGGCACGGGCGAGTTGGCTTGCGCCATCGTCTACCTCTCCCGTTTTGTTTTCCAGGGCTGCCTGCATCAGCTCTTCATCGGATTCGAACGAGTCCGATTCGGTGATATAGCGGTTCACCCCTCCCCCATTTTTTTCAAGAGCTTGTCGTAATTTTGTTTTAGCCATTGATTTCTTCAATCTCTTCGGCCAAGCGGCGATATTCCTCGGAAGCCTTTGATTTTGGATCATAAATAACTGCTGGTTGCATTGCTAAAGTGCTTTCGATCACGCTGGTAGTTTTAGGGATAACAGTGTTGAAGAACTCGGCGTTCTTGAAGCTCTTCTCGATGATCTTTTTACCTTCTCGATACGCCACGGTATTTTTTTCGGCGATGGTGGAAAGGAGCTTCCATTTTCGCATGCGGGTTCTCCGCTCACGGGCAACCTGTTCGATGGTGGAGATGGTATTTGAGAGTCCCGCGATTGCAAAACCATCACAACGAACAGGGATGATGATCATCGAAGCATCGTTTCCGGCTTCAAGTGCGGTAATTGCATTGGTTACTATCAGGCCCAATGAAGGTGGGCAGTCGATGATGACATAGTCGTAATGGGTTTCCTCGAGGACGTCCTCGATGGCAAAACGAAGCCGTGAGTCGATGCTTGATTGAGAACTCTCGTTGCGCATCCGGGAATCGGCGTCGGAAAAACGGAAATTCGACGGAACGATGTCGACGTTTTTGTACTCGGTTGCCTGGGCAATATCAAGAATGGTCTTACGTGTTCCTTTTGAATTCGTGAACATGATGTCTGCGATACAGTCTGCTTCTGCGGTTTGATCATATACGCCGAGGTACTGCGAAATGGACCCTTGGCCGTCAAGGTCGATGATGAGAACTCTGTTGTTGTTTTGCGCCAGGCAGATTGCAAGGGATGCTGCAGTGGTTGTTTTTGCAACGCCCCCTTTGAAGCTCATGATAGTGATGATCATCGGTTTGTCGTTTTCGTTTTTTTCGATCATCGCTTGGGCTAGGTATTGCTCAACGATCTCAGATTTTGAGATGCCGGTTTTTTTGGCCTTTTCTTCGAGGGCTTCTGTAACTTCGTCAGTGAGATAGAAGGCGGCGGTGTTTTTCTTTATCTTCTTGATAGCCATGAGTCTCCTTGTATAAAATATAATATATTATAAAACATACTATATAATTTAAAATGTTTTATATACGTATTAATTTGTTAATTATTTTATCATATTTTTCTTATTTTGTCATGATGGGGGATCATGTAAGGAGCTACACTTCCCTGTTCCCTGTTCCCTGTTCCCTGTTCCCTGTTCCCTGTTCCCTGTTCCCTGTTCCCT
>CAYFWL010000038.1:11325-15091 GCA_964346845.1 uncultured Eggerthellaceae bacterium
GTTTGGCTTATCAATTTCTACCTAGTTGCTATCTGGGCAATAATTGCCCAGATTGATATTTGTCACTGTTGTTGCTTGGCTGTAGGTTCGTTCCTTCTTCTTCTCGATAGATAGGCAAAAATATTATTGGGCAATTATTGCCCAAAAGAATGCTCTCATGAAAATAATATAAAATATTTTATAATTAGTTACATAAAATATAAAAGTTTATAAAAACGAATTTATTTCATAAAATAAAACATAATACAAAACATAATATATATAATATATAGTGACATAACTTATAACATGTTTTATAATACACAAAAGAAGAAACAGTTCATGTTATAAAACATGTTATAAAAGAGGAAATCATGGGTAAAACAATAGCGCTGGTCATGCAAAAGGGCGGATCAGGAAAGACCACTATATGTGATCAACTGGCCTTTTCGTTGAAAGAACGGGGCAAGACGGTAGAAGTCCTCGATTTGGATGATCAACAGGGCAGTCGATTCCAAAATGAAAATATCGATAATCCTGACTATACGATTATCGATACACGTGGTGCCTTGGATATGCCTATCGATTTGAATGGGGAAGCGCTTAGCATTGAAGATGTGATTGAATCGAGCGATTTAGTGTTGATCCCTTTTCTTCCGGAAGCAGATAGCGAAGCGCCTCTTGCTAACGTTGTAAAGCGGTGCAATAAGGTGGAAACCGATTATCGCATTGTCTTTAATAAGCTGGATTTGCGCAGGATTGTGGATCAGATAATGTTTCAAAATGTGTGTGCAGATTATCCAGGCAAGGTTTTGAAGACCGCACTGCATCAGGGCACAGCGGTTTCTCAAGCGCGTCTTCTATCAAAGTCAATTAATGAAATAGATTCGAATAGCAAGCCAGCTAAAGATTTTGCAGCTTTAGTTGATGAGGTATTGGGGGTAGTCGACAATGGCTAAATTATCTGCAAGCGCCCTTCGGACTGCAGCCGCTAACGCTCGTGAAAAAAATGCAGAGAATGCGGTACTTCCGCTCAAGAACCAAGTTAAGGAAAATGAAGAGAGTAAAAAGGCGGCAAAAGGTGATTCAGCGAAGACCGCTTCAAAGAAAAGGGGAGAAAAAGATAAGGTGGAAGTAAAAAGTGCTTCATCGTTTGGCATCAGGGGCATGCTTCACTCTGAGGACGGTGAACGGAAAACCGAGCATGTGAATCTCCTTATCACTCCGACGCTTTCAAAGAAGATTGAGGTGATACAAACCCAAGGTGGTTTCAGGTCTAAAAATGCTGCAGTTATAGCTGTCCTTGAAGCATTTTGTGACGCTAACGAAATTAGATAAAATATAACATGTTATATTTTATCTAATTTCACAAGAAGAAAACCAAGGTCAGAGGGGATAGATGCAGGAGGTAGTATGGTTAGCATCGTCGTGAGTGCGTGTCTGTTGGGGGAAGCCTGCAGGTACGATGGCCAATCATGTCTGAGTGATGCGGTAGATGCCATACGAAGAATCGAAGGGGTACAAGCCGTTCCTATTTGTCCTGAGCTACAAGGGGGCTTACCAGCACCGCGCTATCCGGCAGAAATTCAACAGGGTTCAGAGCCGCTTGTGGCAACAAACACTGCGGGCGAAGATGTGACACAGAGCTTTGGGGATGGTGCAAATCAAACACTATCGGATGCTATCAAAGCGAACTCCTGGGTAGCTGTTCTGAAATCCAAAAGTCCCTCATGTGGATCAGGGATAGTTTATGATGGGACCTTTTCGGGGACATTGACCGAGGGTTGGGGCGTTGCCGCAAGGCTGTTTGACCAGTATGGAATAAATGTCATCGATGAGAATCAACTGGTTGATCTGCTCCGTGAGGTAAAGGCAGCGGATGAGCAAGAGTGGAAGCGGCAGGTTGTTCTACTCTTTGAAACAATGGCAAAGCGCGCCTCTGGTGGATCATTGAAAGAAGAAGCGTTTCTGGAGCAGCTAGAGATTCCCCTCGAACAAAACCACGTCAGCGATACAGAAAATGGTTCAGAAGTCCTCGAAACCACGCATGACGCACTTCCTCCTCTCAGCCTTAAAAAGGCATGGGCTCATTTTCGGACTATTACCAAACATAAAGTCGAAGTGACAAGACTCTGTTTTAAAATTGGCCTGATAGGGCAGGGGATTAAGCACGATTTCTCCAAGTATTCTCCTACGGAGTTCTCCATCGGCGCTCGTTTTTACCAAGGTTATCGAAGCCCCAATGCGGCAGAGCGTGAGATCCGTGGATTTACCGAGGCGTGGCTTCACCATAAAGGGCGCAACAAGCATCATTTTGAGTACTGGCTCGATTTGTCGGATGATGTGAATGCGCGCATGAAGCCAGCTCCCATGCCCACGCGCTACGTCTTGGAGATGCTGTGCGATCGCATTGCAGCGAGCAAGATTTACAAGGGAGAAGAATACAGCGACCAAGACCCGTGGAATTACTACGATCGAAGTCGAACGTATGTGGTTATGCATCCGACCACCCGCGCGTTGCTTGAACGGCTCCTGACGAAGCTTGCTGAAGAGGGGGAGTCGGCGGTGATTGAGATGGCGCGTACGATGGTCAAGGAAAAGTACTGCGAAGGTCCGGCTGCCCGTTTTTAGGGTGCAGGTACTGGTTAATTAGGATTTTTTAATAAGGTAGAGCAACGTGAGGCATGCTCCCCTTGCTTAATTTTAGGGACAACGAAATAATCACTTAGCTTAGAGTTGGTATTAACGGAGTTATCGAAGGAGAGCAAGACCGAAGCAATTCTATCCTGCTCTTCTTTGGAAGGCATTTCTAGTGACAATTTTGAAAGCGTTTTAACTGATAGTCCAGGTTGCATCGATTGGGCAGAGGTTTCCGAGGTGCATGGCGGGAGAGCCTGGCAGCAAGATAGCGTGCGTTGTGGTTGTCAGCTGGCTCTGCGACAACGGCATGCTCCATCGAAGGCCTCTCCTGTGAAAAAGCGAACGTTTCCACATGCTGCGCCTTGGTGCCCGATGACTGCGCATGGGCCTTTGAAGTTTGAGATCTGAGTATAGCCTCTTATTCCATTTCCTCCTATAACTGAAAAGTGTGCGTTTGGGGTAATAAACTTTGAATTAATGGCCTTTCCGGTGCTCAATTTATTGTATATTTCGTTAAGCGTTGCAATCAGTTGTGCTCTCCTCGCTATTGCCAGGAATAGGGTCAAACTTTAACTTGCTATGCCCAAAAAGTCCTGTTGCAGCAAACGTATATTTTTGTTTTAATGAATAGTCTTTTAGTTTTTCAGCATCTTTATCCTGATTGCTTTTCCAGCATGGTTTGAACTCAACAATAAGAAGGTTGTTGGTTTTGCCTCTTTCGTGAATGATTAAATCTGGATAGACGGATTGTCCCTTACTGTTCCTTTTCGGGCTGCTAGGATTAGGCCCTTCTCTGTTGTATTCGACGTCTAGTTGAAAATTCTCCATCCAGGGGCGCTGCCTCAAAAGTTCATCAAGATATATTCCGAACCGAAAAACAAGGGATCTTTCATGAGCCTTTAGTTCAATAAGCTACGAATCTTTGCCGTAGAAGATCTTCGATGTTTTATCAAGAATAGCAAGTAATTCGTCCCAAGTTGGCTCTTTCGTCATTCCAAATATCTCCTATATGAGGCTTTCACATTGCTTTGCTTGACCATGGCGTAATGCATGATGGTATCTATTTTCGCATGACCGAATGCCATGCCGTCATGGGCATCGTACACGAGGGTGGTTGGGGTCTCCTTCACCACCTCGATGTTTGTGG
>CAYFWL010000039.1:0-2117 GCA_964346845.1 uncultured Eggerthellaceae bacterium
CGCGGTATAGTTTAGTGCGCGCAGGCCTGCTCCAGGCTCATCTCAGCAGCTTTACCCTCGATGAGCATCTTGATGGCTTCGCCAGCAGTCGGCTGAGTTTGCTCCAAATACACCTTCACGCCGCCATTGGTGAAGCGCGTAAAGGGAGGAACCCCCATACCAGCAGCCACAATGGCATCAATGCCCAGGCTCAAAGCAAAATCGATAACGCCACCGCAACCAACCGTGTCGTGATCGACGTTGGGAACAACTTCCACCTTGGTGACTTCATCGTTCTCGATGGTGGCAATAGTGAAGTAGGCGCTGTGTCCGAAATGACCGCTCCGCTGGGCGTTTAGACCAAAGGGAGTATCGCAAGGTACGGCAACTTTCATAGTTCATCTCCTCATGTTTAATTCCGTATTTTTTTACGGGATTATACCCCTTCCCCGACAAAGCGCAAAGAGCAGCCGCCATTTAAGCACTCCGCGTGCCGCCGACGGCGCCCTTTGCTTTTTCTTGGCGCACAAGCCCCCGCGCATCAAGTAAAGTGGCC
This sequence comes from uncultured Eggerthellaceae bacterium, assembly GCA_964346845.1. Classification (GTDB taxonomy): domain Bacteria; phylum Actinomycetota; class Coriobacteriia; order Coriobacteriales; family Eggerthellaceae; genus CAKUOV01. The sequence goes on from CAYFWL010000039.1 coordinate 536, forward strand.
CCATGGATGTTATGTCAATCGTAAGCGCCGATGGCCTCGTTGAATGGTGGGGCATTATCGCCATTGCCGTCGGCTCTCTCTTAGCGGGATTTGTGGATGCCATCGCAGGCGGCGGTGGCTTGATTGCTATACCCGCCTATATGATCACCGGCCTTCCCCTCCATTTGGTCATCGGCACCAACAAACTATCATCGGCCATGGGAACAAGCCTTGCCACCATCAAATATGCTCGCCGCGGTTACATGGTTCTCTGGCTTTGCGCCCCTTGCGTGGTAATAGCGCTCATCGGGTCCAACATCGGCGCCCAGCTCTCTTTGTACGCTTCGGAAAACTTTCTGCGCATCCTTATGTTGGTGGTCATCCCCATCGCCGGCTTCTGCCTGCTTCGCAATAAACAGCTCGGAAAGGAGCCTTCCGGCTACCCCCGCAGGAAAACGCTCGCCATCTGTTTAGCCATATCCCTGGTCATTGGCGCTTACGATGGCTTTTACGGCCCCGGCACCGGCACCTTCTTGATGCTGCTTTTAACCACCTTGGGAGGACTCGGGATAGATCACGCCGCCGGCGTAACCAAATGCGTGAACCTTACCACCAACCTTACCGCCTTGGTCGTTTTTTCCCTCAACGGGGCCTGCATCTTTATCCTGGGTCTTATCGGAGGTATCTTCAAGCTGCTCGGTAGCTACCTGGGTGCTAAGCAATTCACCGAGAAGGGCAGCAAGATAGCGCGCCCCCTCATGCTCGTCGTGCTGATTCTTTTCGCTGCACGCCTTATCACTGAGCTCGTCGGGAGCTAGCCCGGCAAAATACCCCGCGCCTGGTCCTGCCCTCGGCCCCCCTCCACCGAGACTGTCCCTTCCTTCAGGGGGGCGCACCCGATAGGGAAATCCGGCAAAACACGCTGCGCCCCTCCCAGCAAAAACGCCCCGCACCTGATTTCGGACACCTGATCCCAGTAAAGGAAAAAGATGCACCCGCCACAATAAGCCGAAAACGCCTGGTCGCCTTTCCCTTCATCCTTCCGCTAAACGTGGCTTCTCCATGAAAAATGCCCCGTCCTGTTCCCTTAAACCCCCATTAATGGCACAATAACAAGATATGTAAAATGCCCTAAAAACGCAGCAGTTTGATTTAAAGGAGCACCCATGGGCTTTTTCTCACGCGTAGAAAATAAGATGGAAGATGCCATCGAAGGCGCCGCCGATAAAACGACGAATGCGCCCATTTCGCCCGTTCAAATAGCCAAGCAATGCGAAAAACAGATGAAGCGCAACAAGATGGTCGGCGCAGGAAAACAAATCGCTCCCACCTTGTACACCGTATTGGTTAACGAGGATGACGATCGCCGTTTGTTCGGCTACTACCCCACTTTAGCAGGCGAAACCGAAACCTATCTGAATGGGCGGGCACACGACATCGGTCTTTCCCTCGATGGCAACCCCCTCGTCCGTTTTGTCGCCGATCCCCTGCTGAAACACGGCAAGTTCGACGTCATCGCAGAATGCGTGGCGGCTCCCATTGTGGCACGTCTGCGTGATGAGGAAATGGAGCGCTACGGCTTTGCCCCCCACCGCTCTCGCAA